>CAZPCH010000010.1:0-1042 GCA_964585055.1 uncultured Christensenella sp.
CAACATTGGCTGTATCTATGATGACAGGCATGGTGCCGGTGAATGTATTGGCGGGCTTCGTTGTGCAGGGGGTGGGTGTCGTAAATGCGGTAGTCCCACTCGTTGTCAAAGGTGACGATGAGGCAGGCATCATAACTGCGATGGGTGTGAAGCTCGTTGGCGTGATAGCTTAGATCCCGAATTTCGGGGATTTGGGCGGGGAGCGCCATGAGCCTGCGACCTACCTCCTCCACGCACTCTTCAGGGTCTTTGAATTTAAAAAGCAGAACATGCTGAAACATAAAGCCTCCTTGAAAAAACGGATGCTTTATTATACCGCCATAGGGGGGAATGTACAAGGGGAAAGAAATCTGCGCTGTGCGCAGGTGAAATCCACGCTTTGCGTGGGTGAAATATGGCGCTGCCATGTGAAATCGCCTTCGGCGGTGAAATCCATCCTGCGGATGGGTGTATGTAGGGCTGCTCTGCATCCCTTTTATTCGCTTATCCCCTCAGTCACCTTCGGCGACAGCTCCCCTTACCCAATAAGGGGAGCCATGCGGCATAAAGGGAGCTTGCGCTTGCTTTTATTTTTAACCTTGTAAGAGGCTTAAAAGCTGAAAACCGTGAAAGCTGTGCTCCCTCGCTTGCCTCCCTCTGAGGAGCAATGTCATTAACTTAAGAGCCAACGTGCACAAGGGACTTTCTCTCTTCCTTCGTCTGGCTCCATTATCATTCCGCCAGCCAGCTCCCGCTGAGGAGGGAGGCAAGAATTAGGAAAGCTTCTTTTTGAAAATCAGCTTAAAACCGAGAAAGAAATTACTTTACGGAAAGCCGCCTTATTCTCAAACGAAGTTTGTGCGGATTAAGCCACGCAAGACGTTTTCCTACCATCTTGGATTACACTACTCTCAAACGACACGGATTGCATAAATGTCAATCGCGCAGGTTTTCCTACCATCTTGGATTACACTACTCTCAAACTGTGGTGCTGTATGGTCTTTAAAAATCCCCGTTTTCCTACCATCTTGGATTACACTACTCTCAAACTTTTTGACGCGCC
>CAZPCH010000010.1:1052-2503 GCA_964585055.1 uncultured Christensenella sp.
ACCGCTCCTTTGGTGAAACATGAAAATATATCGTTTTCCTACCATCTTGGATTACACTACTCTCAAACCGACACTCCACAGGTCGTAGCTTTGAAAAAGTTTTCCTACCATCTTGGATTACACTACTCTCAAACCTCAAACCTAAAATCTGCCATTTGTGCGCAGAACCTTCTGTGCGAAGGGGGGAGAGCAGACCGGCACTACAACCCGGCTGTATCTCAAGCGGTATCTATAGTATAACACATTTTCTCAGAAAACGCAAAGGTCTTTATCGATAATCGTTACATTTTCGTCCTCCTCTCCGCCCGGCCGCTGTCTGTCTTCCAAAAGCAGCAGCGGTATCTTTTCATACCGCAGGGCTTTATAAAGCAATTTCACTTCCTCTTCCGTAAGACAGGCCTTCAGATTATAAAAAATCACCAGTCTTTTTCCAAACACCCGCTGCTGCAGCTTTGCATATTCCAGCACCTGTTCCGGGAAGTCCAGCAACTGCCGATCGATGTGAAAATCCATCTGCTTCACAAGAGCCTCGGGAGATTCCATCTCCGAAAAAGCCACTTCAAAGTCAAGCATGGTGCTGATTCCCGCCGCCAGTGCGTTCAGCTCTGCCAAAACAGCCATAAGCTGTTCCCCATATGCCTCCTTTGCCGCCGCCAAGGCCTGCTGGGTCAATTTTGCGGCAATCTTTTTGGCGGCAAAATCCAAGGCATAGGGATCCGTTACCAAGGCGGCGTATTTGGAAAATTCCACCGGCATAAACTTTTCCGCCAGCACAAACTCCCCTGCATGCCCGGCTTCCTGCTGCTGCAGGGCAAAAATCATTTTCCGCAGTTCTTTCGGCGCCTCCACCACCAATACGGCGATTTTATCTTCCGTAAAGGCAATGGGTTCGGGCAAAAGAGGGTGAACCAAGGTCATGTTCATAGCTCTACAAACCTTTCATCGCTGTTGATAATGTCTCCCGTACTGCTACCCACCAGATACTCAATGCGGGCATACTGTTTTTCCGTAATGGTAAGCACCTGCACCAGCCCTTCGGACGGCTTGTTTTTCCGCACGGTTTCCATGATGGCGCCGACGGCGGTCTGATTCAACGCCAGCTTGCAGTATACGGACTCCTGCATCATGATGAACCCGTTTTTAATGAGATGCTTTCGAAAGCGTGTGTACTCCCGCCGGTTCTGCAAAGTCTCCACAGGGAGATCAAAAAATACAATCACCCGCATAAATCTATAGCTCATAGGACGGAAACCGCAGCAAAGACATGTCCTGCTCCTCCAAGGCACTAAAAACGGATTTGGTATACACCCGAATGGCGTTGAGCATGTACTGCTCTCTGCCGTCGATTTTTACCTTTTGGTTGAGAGTTTGCACCACCTCCATCTTTTGCGCATGCTCAAAAACATCCAGAGGCATATTGTATACCGTTCTGTCTATATACGGCCGAAAGG
>CAZPCH010000010.1:2513-4740 GCA_964585055.1 uncultured Christensenella sp.
GGGCTCCATCAAGTCGCTGGCAAGGTTGTAGGGGTTGAACATGTTGTCATGGAAAATGCCGAACTGGGTGCAGTAGCCGTTGGAAACAATCTCCCGGGCAAAGGCGGAAAGAAGAATGCCGTAGCCATAGTTCAAAGCGGCATTGATTAGATTGTCACTGCTTCGGGTGAAGTCCATGCCGAAGAGTCCGTTGAAATAGACCTTGGCAGCATGGCCTTCCCGATTGGTGGCGTCTCCCGGCTGTACCTGTTCGATATACTCCTGCAAAAGAGCTTTCTCCCTCTCTGCCTCCGAAGGAAGGAGGCTGGCCTGCCCCCGAATCTTGGCACAGACCACCTCCGCCCATAGGGCCTCCTTCATGCTTTGCCGCCATTGCGCCTGGCGGCGGTACTTTAAGCTGGTATCGTGACTGCCATAGAAGGCGGTGAGCATGCCATAGGGGCACCGCTTCTCATCGCAGAAGATGACGTCAATCTTGCGGCGGCTCAGCTCGCACAGCAGATAGGCCGTCAGAGATATAGCGGTGGACTCCAGCATAAGGATGGAGATTTCGCTGAGATGTATCCGCTTGACCTCCTCCCGGCTGCGCACCACCAGATAGTCCATCTTGTAGTCCAGCTTGGCCATGCTGGACACGCACACGATTCGCCAGCTCATATTCCGCCTCCTTTCACTCCAAGAGGTTGACCTTGTTCTCGTACACTCCGGTGACGGATTGGTTGATTAGGTAGGCGGAAGTCAGATTACTCAAGTTCATTCCCTTTAGAATAATGGATACAGTCCCCTTTCCGCAAAGTTCCGTAAAGTTTGTCCATCTGGAATTGCACTGGAAGGACTTCAGTATCTCCAACAATAATTTCGCTTGTTCCAGCATAGACATGGAGGCAAACTTATCCCTGTATGTCTCCATGTCCGCACGCAGGCTTTTCAGCAAGTCCGCATACACCTTCTGGCGGCTCTTTTCCAAAAACCAATCGTACAAATCCAAATTTCCTTCCTTGGAGAGGCCGTCATATTCCGTTACCGGCAGTTCCGCTTTCTTTTCCGCACACCGCTCGGTATATTTGCTCAAATTCTTTATATACCTTTCGTGAAGAGCATCGGCGGCTAACTGGTAAGTATGCTTACATGCCACTCTGCTCCCCGTGCGTCCGGAAACCAAAAGCCGCTGTCCGTCCAGCTCCAGCAAGGAATCCGTCAGGATTCTTCTGCAAACGATTTTCGGATTCTCCAGCTCCAGCACCTGCCGGCAATAGGCGAGGGAATCCTTCTCATAAAGGACCTTCTGATGAAGATATACAGGCTGAATGGCACGAACACGCTTTTTCTTCTCCGTATACTCCGCAACAAAGAAGTAAGCACCGGTCAGTTTGTTGTACCCGCCGTATTTCTTTATAGGCATTCCGGTCTTTTTCTCCAACTGTCCTTTTCCGGCAGGCATAAGCTGCAAATCAAACAATGCGCCCCGCACCTCTTTAGGCATACGGGTAACGAGGATGTTGTTCTTGGCCATGACTGCTTTCACCGTCTGGATGGTCTCGTTGGTCTTCCATGCACCGGGAGTATCGCTTTCGAAGATTTTCTTAAGGTTATACTCCTCCCGCTGAATGTTCAGAAAGAATCGTTTGGTGAACTTGGTATCATACACGTTGCCCACGACAATGTTCAGATACGCATCCTTCGCATGATGAAGGTCGTTGATATCCCGGCACTTAATCAAGTCGAATTTCTGACGGAATTCCGACACATTGCCCGCCTTGGAAAAGACAATGCGGGTATCCTTATACTGTTCCTGCAGCAGCACCGTCAATGCCTTGGTGGATTGCTGGGTTTGAGTAAGCTGGCGCGCCACGAAAGCAGACAGCTCATCGGCAGTAAGCCCTTGGGCACGAATCAGCCGTGCGTACTTTTTGGGACTGATAAATCCCTTTTTCCAAAGCATCGCCCAGAAGGCGGCCATGCGGTTGCGAATATCGGCACCGATGGGATAGGTGTTGGACTTTTCACGGTTCAGCACATTCTTTACCAGCACCAGGTTGTCTATGCTGTCATCCTTGATTTTGGAGCGGGGGAAGATATGATCCTTATCATACCCCTTGTCGATTTCGCTCAGTTCAATGGGGTCTCCGGAGTACATGCATTTCCCCAGCTGGGTATAATACAGATACAGAGCATCATGGCGCAGCCGTCCTTCGTCCGTATTTTCCAGTTCATGGTACAGTTCGCT
>CAZPCH010000010.1:4750-13243 GCA_964585055.1 uncultured Christensenella sp.
CTTTCCTGCTCCCCACAGCTTCTATACAGCGCCAGCAGTTTTTCCTTTCTGGATACCGTCCGGTTGCCCTTGTCCTCGGGCTTGCCGCCTCGTGCCATTTCCACAAAGATTTTGCCGGGAGCGGCCTTTTGAATGCCGGCGATCTCTTCCACAATGCGCAGGGTCTGGCGAAGACTCCGGCGCACGGCGGGGGAAATATACATATCCTCCAGCCGCTCATCCAGAGATTGGCGGTTGCCAAGAAGCTCGTCCCGATAGGCAGCGGCCTTTTCCGCAAAATCATAAGGCTCCGCCAGAAGCTGCATTAAATTGCAATCGGTAGTCCGCAGAGCGTCCATAACGGTCATAATCTCTCCGGTCTCCCGGTTGACACCCTCTATCTTTTCCAGAAACACGCCGGACAGCCGCCCCCAGTCCTTGTACTTTAGGCGGCAGATGTACTTCTTGTCCTGATCCGTAAGACCGTGGGTGTGCTTCTTTAGCCAGCTGCGGAGCATCGTCTTATCCTCTCCGAAGACCAGCACCGCCCGAATGATGTCCTCCACCATCTGCCTGTCCCCGGTGCGCTCCAAAATGCTTCTAAAGTCGTGTCTGGATTTCAGCACGGTCTTGACGGTATGGTCAATGCCGGTGATTTCGGAATTCGGATTTGCCAGCTCTTTTTCTTTTTCCAACAGGTAGCCCAGGATGGCCTTCTTCGTGACCTTTTTGGAGGAAGCAAAGAACAAATCCTGCACCATTTGCGCTTTCACCTTTGTCGGCAGGGGATGCCCATCCAGGCGCAGAGGATTCAGCTCATTGAGCAGAGAAAATTCTCCGTACAGCAGGGAATCCTTGGGCAGAACCTTTTCGCCGGTGTAGGTGCAGCGGCCCACCAGTTCCTCCATAAAGGCAGAAGCAGTAGCTTCCGTGTCGATAACGTTCTCAAAGTTCCAAGGATAGATTTTCTCCCCCTCTTTCCCTGCAAAGCGCACCGCCCAGTGATGCGCAGCCTTGCTGCTGACGGGCCCCACATAATAGGGAATACGGAACTCGAAGGTCATAATCACCTTTTCGGTTACGGTATAGCCGTCAGCATCCTTCTCTTTCAAAAATGGCAGGTAAGCGGAGGCGTTCTCCAGAATCTTTGCCAGCTCCCGCCGCTGAAGCTGATAGGGAATGACCCCGTTGTCGCTGCTGCGTAGGCGAGGGAGGAAAGTGTTCTCTTGAATGCGCACATATATCTCGTCACAGCCTTCCATACCCTTGGGGAATATGCCGCGCAGGAATTTGCAAAATGCCTCCTGCCCGCAAGTATACTCGCCGTTCTTTATGCCGTAGCGGCTGTAAGCGGCATAATTGTCCAAACCTTTTTTCCTTTCAGAGAAGATATGGAAATACTTTTCGGGACAGGTTTTCTTTACATACTGCTTCAGCAGGCGCAAATCCTTTCCGTTCTGCTCATATTGCGCAGTTTTTGTATCGCAAATGTACTGATTGTCTCCTAAAATTTGAGACAGCCGAGCCGCATCGAAAGTCTCCTTCGCCTTAAGCAAAAGTTCCGTTTTGTCCCCCAGCATATCCCCTACGGCGGCAAGCTGTTCCTCCAAATCTTTCTGCAGGCTAATGTTTTTCGCCTCTTTCAGGTCTTTGTCCTGAAACAGCTTTTCCATGCTTACGGAAGCTCCCGCCAGCATTTCAGAAAGAGCGGTAATGTCTATCTCCACGTCTTTTGAATCCGCTTCGTCCTCCTGAGACTTTTCCGTCCGGTTTATAAGCAAGCAGCGCTTTAGTTCCTTTTTCTTTGCCGTGACACCCATCTGACTGTTCTGCAGGCAGGCTAAATAAGCGGCTCTGTCCTTAAAAGAGACGACCGTATCATACTCCTCCTCCAAATACAGGCACAGCTCCTTCAGTTTTTTATCCGCAGAAACCTCGTCCAGTGAATCTACCGTATCATAGAGAAAATGACCCCGGCTCTTCATGATATGATGCAGTGCCAGATACACCAGCCGCACATCGTGGGGCTCCTGACTACGAACCAGCTCACTGCGCAAATGATACACCGTGGGATACCGCTTATGATAGTCTTTATCCGTGAAAGCCGCATCCGCAAAGAGCGAATTGGCACTGCCCGTGCTCTTATCCTCTTCCCAAAGGTCGCTTTCGTGCATCCGCTTTAAAAAGTTCGGATCCGCCTTGCTCAGTTCCTCCGCAAACAAGGTTTCCAACAGCATCAGCCGCTGCTTTTTTCGGGCAATGCGCCGCCGTGCCACACGGCTTGTACGCCGTTCCGCGGCACTCTTTGCTTCTTCAAACAGCCGCACGCCCCAAAGCGCCTTGCCCTTAGCCTTCTGCAAACGATATTCCTCGTCCGTGACTGCCCAGCCTACAGAGTTTGTGCCTATATCCAGACCGATATAGTAGGGCTTTGTGTTGGCGGACAAAAGTTTTTCTTCCATTTTTTCTTCCTCCTATTGACAAAATTAAAAAATCGTTGTTAAATGTAAGCGTCTTAAGAACTACCATCTTAGGATTACACTACAAGTTCAAATAAGCTTTTAGCGAAATTGCCGCTTCGGCGGCCTCACAGTGTGTGAGCAGAGAGGTTCCTTTAGGAGCCTTTTTTTGTTTTCCATGAGACATCCCTCCTTCCCTGCATTAAGAGCCGACCGAGCTGTACATTATGTTTCATTATCCGCATTCACATTGTTGCATGAAACAGTTTTGTTGTCAACGGAGAATAGAGGTTAATTCGGAATGGCGTCCAATCTTTTTCCGTATATACGAAAAAAGGCAGCGGGGCTGCCTTGGGGGTGGTATGCGGTTAGAGTTGGACTTCGATATAGCGGAGGAGTTCGGGCAGGGTGTCGAAGACGGGGGCGCCGGTGGCCTCTAAGCGGGGGCGGCTTTGGTGGCCGCCGGTGAGCAGGACGCAGGGGCAGCCGATGGCGGAGGAAACCTCGTAATCGTGGTTGGTATCCCCGATAAACAGGCATTTTTTCGGCTCCAGACCCCGCTTTTCGATGAAGTCTTTGGCCAGAGCCGCCTTGGAGAAGGCGTAGTGGTTGGACAGCCCCAGCTGCTGTTCAAAGTGGCTGCCTACGGTGCCGAAGCAGGCCACCTGCATCCATAGCTGATCCTCCCGTGTGGCGGACAAAAGCACCTGCGGAATCCCCGCCCCGTCGATGGCCGTCAGTGCCTCCTCGATGCCCGGGCGCAGGGTGCTTTCCCTGAATTTAGCCAGGTACAAATCCACAAATTCGTCGGACACGGCCTCGTAGCTTTCCACATCGAAGCAGTAGCCCATGCGCTCATAGTAGGCCTTAATGGGGAAGCCGAAGTAGGAGCGGTAAGCGGCCATATCCGGCAGGGTTCGAATATTCCGCTCCGCCAGCATTTGGTTGGCGATGTCGAAGCTGACCTGCATATCGTCCAGCACAGTGCCGTTCCAGTCCCAAATCAAAAGAGAAGGTTTCATATTGTCCTCCCAAAATTGTTTATGGGCTATTATACGATGTTTTTTCTCTTAAGGCAAGCCCCGGGGAAGCACTTGCAGGGAAAGTGAAATTGGGCTATACTTATAAGAGATAAAAATGGGGGAAGTGTCCGCATGCCCCCTTTAAGAAAGGAATAGAGCCTTTTGGCACAGCAGAAGAAAGCAGCGGCGGGGAAATCCTCCTCCGCCTCTAAGAAAAAAACCAATACATCCGCCCAGAAAACTGGCGGAAAGGGAAAGCAGTCTCCGCCCAAGAAGACCGCCGCTGAGAAGAAGCGGGAGCAGGAACTGGCCATTCAGGAAGCCACGGTGCAGGAGCGCATAAAGAACGAGGCTTTGGGGGTCATCCTCATTGCCATGGCGGTGCTGTTTGCCATGTACCTGTACTTTACCCCCGACAGCCCCTTCGGCAAGGTCTTCCACACCGTCGCCTACGCCGCCACGGGGCTGGTAGCCTTGGGACTGCCCCCGGTGTTCCTCGTCATGGGGGTTTTGACCATTGCCGGGCGGAAGCGTTCCCCCGTATCCGGGCGCACGGCGGTGACCCTTGCTGCCATCGTCTTTGCCTCGGCGCTGGTGCATCTTTTGTGCAAGGTGCCCTATCAGGGGGAGGACGGAAAGACCATCCCTCTGGTAGACTATATCCTCCAGTGCTACGACCGCTCCGTGGGCGCCATGAAGGGCTATGCCCGGGGCGGCGGCATTCTGGGAGGGCTTCTTTGCTATATCCTCCAGTGCATCGGCGGCCAGAGCCTGTGCGGGGTGGTGGTGGTCTGCGGTCTGCTCATCTGCCTGCTGATTATGACCCGCATCAGCCTGAAGACCTTCCCCGAACTGTTGAAGCTGAACATCGACAGCCTCTTTGAGGCCATCGACCCCGACGATGAGGAGGAGCTGACCGGGGAGCAGGAGGTAGAGATTCTCCGGGCCAGGCAGAAAAAGCCCTTATATATAGGAAAGATTGACAAGGAGGAGCCCGACCCCGAGCAGGTGGGGCATTTGGAGGACATCCCCGCCGCAGGGGAGAAGCCCAAGCAAAAGGGGGAGAAGAAGAGCCGCAAGAAGCCTCAGCCCCTGCCCTTTGACGAGGCCTTCTATGTTCCCGAAGCGGAGCCCCCCGTAGATAAGGGGGAGGATCCCCTCTCCTACTTCCCCTCCGAGGGCAAGCTGAGCCGCAAGAAGAGTGCGGAGCCCGCCTTTGCCGAGGATGAGGACGAGCCCATTGACGACGTTCTGCCCCTGCGGGCCACGAAGCCCTTGCGGGAAGCGGAGACCCCCTCCGAGCCCACCTTGCGCCATCCCCTCCCCGCCCGTCGGGCAAAGCAGATTGCAGAGCCCGCCAAGGAGGAGAAGGAAGAGGAGCAGACGCCCATCCTCCCCGTAAGCGAAGATGCCTTCCTGCCTCCCGAGCCTTTGATTCCTTTGGATCCCGTGCCCATAGAGTATGTGACCGAGGCGGGTACTCCTGCAAAGGCCGAGGAAAAGGAGGAGAGTAAGCCGTCCTCCGCCCGCTCCGCTTTGACCTTTGAGGAATTGCAGCAGGGCTTTGCCTCCCGCCCCTACGAAAAGGGAGAGCAGGCCCCCAATCCCAACGCACCCAAGCCCGACAAGGCCTTTGTCTATCACGATGAGGTCACGGGGGAGGTGCTTCCCGAAGCCAAAGAGGCGCCCAAGGGGTATGTGCCCCCCTCCGTGGATCTGCTGGACAAGCCCCGCCAGACCTTCGGCAAGCCTACGGACAACCCCCAGCAGACGGGAGACCTGCTGGTGGAGACCCTGCACAACTTCAACATTGAGACCAAGCTGGTGAACATT
Organism: uncultured Christensenella sp.; assembly: GCA_964585055.1. Lineage (GTDB taxonomy): Bacteria > Bacillota > Clostridia > Christensenellales > CAG-138 > RUG472. The sequence goes on from CAZPCH010000010.1 coordinate 10,044, forward strand.
TCCGTTGGCCCCGTGGTCACCCGCTTTGAGCTTCAGCCTGCCAAGGGGGTGCGGGTCAACCGCATTACCTCCCTGAGCAACGATATTGCCCTGGCCCTGGCCGCCTCTCGGGTGCGCATTGAGGCCCCCATCCCCGGCAAGGCCGCCGTAGGCGTGGAGGTGCCCAACAAGAACGCCGCCACGGTGCTTCTGCGGGACATTGTGGACAGCAAGGAGTTCCGCGCCATGACCTCCCCCACCAGCATGGCTCTGGGGAAGGACATCGGCGGCAAGATTGTGGTGGCGGACTTGGCTAAGATGCCCCACATGCTCATCGCCGGCTCCACGGGCTCCGGTAAGTCCGTCTGCATCAACGATTTGATTCTCTCCATGGTCTACAAGTCTGCCCCTCAGGATCTGCGGCTGATTCTGGTAGACCCCAAGCAGGTGGAGCTGTCCGTTTACTCTAAGCTCCCTCACCTGCTTATTCCCGTGGTCACCGACCCCAAGAAGGCCTCCGGGGCTTTGCGCTGGGCGGTGAACGAAATGACCCTGCGCTACAAGAAGTTCAGCGAGCGGGGCACCAGAGACCTGGTGCGCTACAACGAACAGCAGGAGGAGGAGAGCAGCCGCCTGCCCCGCATTGTGGTGGTCATCGACGAGCTGGCCGATTTGATGATGGTGGCCCCCGACGAGGTGGAAGACTCCATCTGCCGGGTCGCCCAGTTGGGACGTGCGGCGGGCATTCACCTGATTGTGGCCACCCAGCGCCCCTCTGCAGACGTTATCACCGGTCTTATCAAGGCCAACATCCCCAGCCGAGCGGCCTTTGCCGTCAGTTCTGCCATTGACAGCCGCATCATTCTGGATACCAGCGGCGCAGAAAAACTGCTGGGACGGGGCGACTGCCTCTTCCATCCCAACGGTGCTTCCAAGCCCACCCGTCTGCAGGCGGCCTTTGTTTCCGACGAGGAGGTCCAGCGGGTCATGGACTACTTTGAACAGCAAAGCGGAAGCGAGCCTCAGTTTGACAAGCAGATTATGGAGGACATGACTGCTACCGGCGGCGCCAAGGGCGGTGCCTTCGGAGAGGGCAAGCAGGAGGACGAACTGTTGGGCGAGGCCGTGCGCATTGTGGTGGACTCCGGACAGGCCTCCATCAGCATGATTCAGCGGAAGCTGCGGGTGGGCTACGCCCGTGCGGCGCGGCTGGTGGACATGATGGAGGAGCACGGGTATGTTTCCGGCTTTGACGGCAGCAAGCCCAGAAAGGTGCTCATTAAGCGGGCGCAATTTGAGGCGCTCTTTGGGGACGGGGAAGGCATTGACGCCGGCACCGTGTACGAAGCCCCCACTCCCGCTCCCGCTCCCGCCGTTTCCGCCGAATCCCCCGCCGACGGGGACGATGCCCCTTGGGATGACTAAAAGGGCTTAAAGGTGCTTGCTTAGGGGTGCTTGCAGCCATAGAGGGGGCAAGAAAAAGAGCCTTTTCACCGCTAAAAGCTGAGTACACCGCAAGCTCCCTTTATGCCGCATGGCTCCTCTTGATGTTCAACGGGGATTGCGAAGCAATTCGCCCCGACCCCGAAGGGGACAAAACCCACCTGTGATGGGTTTTGAGGGGCCGGATTGTGAGCGTAGCGAGCAAGACTGAGGGGATAAGAACAGCAAAACTCTTATGATGGAAGCAGTTTTAAGCGGTAGAGGTATTTGGAGCGTCTTGCCTCTCTCCTCAGAGGCGGCAAGAGACTTGCACAAAGAAAAATTCCACATATAGAATAAGAAAGGGTACGGATATGAAGGTTGGTGTGATTAGCCTGGGGTGTGCCAAGAACCAGGTGGATACGGAGCGGATGCTGGGGCTGTTGGCGCCGGCAGGGTATACCTTTACGGACAGGCCTGAGGAGGCGGAGGTGCTCATTGTCAACACCTGCGGCTTTATTGACCCGGCCAAGGAGGAGAGCATCCAAAGCATTCTGGAGATGGCGCAGTACAAGCAGACCGGCCGCTGTCAGGTGCTGGTGGCCACGGGGTGCTTAACGGAGCGGTACCGTCAGGAACTGACGGAAGAAATGCCCGAGGTGGACATTATGCTGGGGGTGCGGGAATACGAAAAGCTCCCTGCGCTTCTGGCAAAGAAACTGCATCTGCCCGCCCCTGCTCCCTGTCAAAATGCCCGCCGCCTTTTGACCACGCCCCCCTACCGTGCCTTTTTGCGCACGGGGGACGGGTGCAATAACCGCTGTACCTATTGCGCCATTCCCCTCATCCGAGGGCCTTTGCAGGATGTGCCCATGGAGACCTTGCTCACAGAGGCCAGATCTTTGGCGGAGAACGGGGTCACGGAGCTGACGGTCATCGCCCAGGACACCTCCGGCTACGGCAAGACCCTGTACGGGGAGCCCAAGCTCATTCCGCTGCTGAAGGAACTGAACAAAGTGGACGGTCTTCACTGGGTGCGGGTGCTGTATACCTACCCCGACACCGTAAATCAGGCACTGCTGGACACCCTGCAGGAGGGGGAAAAGCTGGTGCCCTATCTGGACATTCCCCTTCAGCACATCAGCGACCCCGTTTTAAAGCGGATGCACCGCCGTGGAGACAGCAAGCACATTCGGGGGCTTTTGGACTATCTATACAAGCACTACCCCGACTTCACCCTGCGCACCACCATGATGGTGGGCTTCCCCGGGGAAACGGAGGCGGATTTTAAAGAGCTTCTCTCCTTTATTCAGGACTATCCCTTTGACCGCTTGGGCGCCTTTGCCTTCTCCCCCGAGGAGGGCACGGCGGCGGCTCTTATGGAGGAACAGATTTGTGAGGAAGTGAAGGAGCAGCGGCTAAAGATTTTAATGGAGACCCAACAGCCCATCTCCCTTATGCGGAACAAGCGCTGGGAGGGGCGGAAGCTGGAGATGCTCATTGAGGAGGTCACGGAGAAGCACACCATCGGCCGCACCTATCGGGAGGCGCCCGACGTGGACGGACGGGTGATTCTTCCCCGCCGTGTGTTCCACGCCGTGGGGGACTACATCCCCGTGACTTTGACCAAGGCCAAGGAATACGATATGCTGGGAGAAAGCAGGGAGTTATAAGATGCGGGCAGAGATTATTTGCGTAGGCACGGAACTGCTCATGGGGCAGGTGCTGAACACCAACACACGCTACTTAGCTCAGGGGCTGGCCCCTGCGGGCATAGATGTATACTACCAGCTTGTGGT
>CAZPCH010000011.1:0-13101 GCA_964585055.1 uncultured Christensenella sp.
TGAGTTCACTGCCCTCGTCGGCGGGGATAAACATGCCGCTGAGGGCCATAAGGGTGAAAAGGCCTACGGTCTTCAGGGTGACGGTCTTACCGCCGGTGTTGGGGCCGGTGATAATCAGGGTGTCAAACTCGTCTCCCAGCCACATGGTAATGGGGACAACCTTCTTTTCGTCAATAAGGGGGTGCCGTGCCTTTACAAGGCGAATGAATCCGCGGTCATTCAGCTTGGGGCAAACAGCGTACATGTCCCGTGCCAGCATGGCCTTGGAAAAGATGCAGTCCAGCCGGGAGAGGATGTACAGGCTGTCGTAAAGGGCGTCTGCCTCAGGGGCAAGAAGGGAGGTGAGCCCGGCCAAAATCCTGTCCATCTCCTTCTTTTCGTCCAACTGCAGTTTTCTGAACTCGTTTCCAAGCTCCACCACCGCTGAGGGCTCGATGAACAGGGTCTGTCCCGAACTGCTCTGGTCATGAATCAAACCGGGAATCTGAGTTCTGTGCTCCGCCTTTACGGGGATGGCGTAACGGCCGTTGCGCACGGTGATAATGGGGTCCTGCAGATACTTCTGATAGGTACTGCTGTGGAGGATGCTGTTCAGCTTCTCCCGCACCTTCTCCGTGGTCAGTTTCATCTGCCGCCGAATGCGGTTGAGCTCGGGGGAAGCGTTGTCCGCCATCTCGTCCTCGGAGAGGATACATCGGCTGATTTCGTTTTCTATATACTCCTGACTGGAAAGGCGGTTGGCAAAGACCTTCAAAAGGCCTTCTCCGTCCCCGTTGAGCAGTACGTCCCGTGCCTGTCTGGAAACTTTCAAACAGCGGTTTACCTGCAGAAGCTCGCCCATGGACAGGGCGTATACGGCGGGAATCTTTTTTAATATGGGGCGGATGTCCGGGAAGGCATCCACAGGACTGCGCCCTGTGCGCCGATACACGCTCTCGGCCTCCAGGGTCTGCTTCAGCAGGTTTTCCGCTTCCTGCAAAGAATCCGCAGGCAGCAGGCTTTCCGTCAGCTCCCGCCCCATTTGGGAAGCGGTGTGCTGGGCGGCCATGGCGCGGATTTTGTCAAATTCCAAAGTGATAATGGCTCTTGGGTTCATATCAGTAAAACAGCCGCTCCTCAAAAGACGAGAGAAGCGGCTTTCATTCTCCTTATTTTAATTGCTGAAATCGTTGATGTTGCCCACCACCAGCACTACGTCCAGATACTGGCCGTTGCGGTAGATGGTCAAGGTCATGCTGTCGCCGATGGCACAGCTCTGACAATAGCTGACCAGCTCATCCACCGTGGTCAGCACCTCGCCGTTGAGCTTGACGATGATATCGTCGGCCTGCAGACCCGCCTGCTCCGCCGGGCTTCCGGCCGTGACGCTGTCCACCAGCACACCGGCTACCAGCCCCTGCATTCTGGCCTGGGTGTCCGTAATGGTAATGGCCTGAAGACCGATGCCGGGACGGGGTACGCCGCCGTACATAAGAATCTGGTTGGCAATGTCTATGACCTTGTTGATGGGCAGGGCAAAGCCGATGCCCTCTGCCGCCACGGCGTTGCCGTTTTCGTCATAGCCAGCCACCACGCTCTTGGCGGTGTTCATGCCCACTACCTGCCCCTGCAGGTTCACCAAGGGGCCGCCGCTGTTGCCAAGGTTAATGGCAGCGTCGGTCTGCAGGTAGGTGTTCACATACCCGTCGATATTGATTTCCCGTGCCACGGCGCTGATGATGCCGAAGGTTACGGTGCCGTAAAGCTGATAGCTGTCCAAAGGATTGCCGATGGCCAGCACATACTCACCCTGACGGATATAGTCGGAGTTGCCCATGGGCAAAACCGTCAAACCCACCCGCTCAATCTTAAGCAAAGCGATATCCGAGGGGGTATCCTTCCCCACCAGCTCTGCAGGAACGGAGGAGCCGTCGTCAAAAAGCACTTCCAACCGCACGGCATCGGACACCACGTGGGCGTTGGTGAGGATGTATCCGTCTTCGGAAACCACAAAGCCGGAGCCGCTTCCCACAGCCATGGGCTCGGCGTATCCCGCTACATTCTGATAGTTTACAACGCCGACTACCGCAGGATTGACCGCTTCCACTACATCGGGAATGCTCTCAAAGATGCGGATCTGGCTGTCGGCCTCCTGAGGAGCAGGAGTCTGTTCACTCTCGGAGGCAGCTTCCGGCTCTGCAGATGCTTGAGGCTCCTCGGAAGCATCGGGCTGAGTCTCTGCTTGAGGCTCCGCGGAAGTTTCGGGCTGAGTCTCTGCTTGAGGGTCAGAGGAAACTTCATTGTCTTCCGCCTGAGGAACCGCCGAAGCCGCCGGCTGCAGCAAAACAGGCGCCTCCGTAGGCTCCGCCAACTCAGGGGCTTGAGAAGCTTCCTGCGTGGGAGCGGGGCTGGTGTAAGGCTTTAAAAAGGCGGTGGGAGCAGGGGTAGTTTCCTCCTCTGCTTCAGGCTCGGGGGTGGCGGTGGCCAAAGGCGCCTCTTTTTCCTCGGGAGTAGGGGTGATGGTCGGCAGAGCCGTGGGTTGTTCCTCAAAGGGAGTGGGGGTAACCTGAGGAAGAATCGTAGGTTGCTCCTCAGGCACCTGGGCAAAAGCGTAGCGGGCCACGGGGGTACCCAGAAGCACCACGGCAAGGCTCATAAGCAGCAGCAGTACGGTCAACACCCAAATTAACGGGCCTGCGCCGGCCTTTTTGCTGGCGTACAGTTCTTCTACGCTTTGTATCTTCTTGGACATAACTTACCTCCCGCGATTCCCTGGCTTCAGGGGATTGGCTCTTTGCAGAGTGAATGTAAACTGAGTGCCCCGGCCTCTGGCGCTTTTCACCGTAATGGATTGGTCGTGGGCCTCGATTATTTTTTTGACGATGGCCAGCCCCAGCCCCGACCCCACCTGCGGGGAGGGCGTATGGGCTTTTTCCACCTTGTAGAACCGGTCGAATACGTGGGGCACATCCTCTGCAGGAATGCCCACTCCGGTGTCCTTAATGCTTACATATACTTCCTTCCTCAGGGCGTAGGTGCTGATGGTAATGGAGCGCCCGTCGGGGGAATACTTAATGGCGTTGTCGATAAGGTTCCGCAGTACCTGAGAAATCTGATTGCTGTCCGCATACACAAAGCACTGTTCCTGGGCAAAGCGGATATCCAAATCCATATTCTTTTCGGAGATGCGGGCTTCGAAGGTGATCAGCGTCCGCCGAATCAGCTCGTTGATATCGAATAGTTCGTGGTTGACGGTGATGATGCCCGACTCGATTCTGGCCAAGTCCAGCAAATCGTTGACCATGGCGCTCATGCGGCGGGTCTCCGACAGCACCAGAGAGATGTAATGCTCATGCTCCTCCGGAGGGATGGTGCCGTCCATCATAGCCTCCAAAAAGCCCTTCATGCTGGTGAGAGGGGATCTGAGTTCATGGGACACGTTGGCCACGAAGCTGCGGCGGGTGTTCTCCAGATCCTTAAGCTGTTCCGCCATCTCGTTGAAACTGCGCCCCAGCTGGGAGGCTTCGTCCCGCCCGGTAACGGGAATACGCTGGGAAAAATCCCCTTTGGAATAGCACTGCACCGTGTGGTTCATTTCCACGAAAGGATTGATAATGCGCTTGGCGGAATAGTAGGAGGCAATAAAGGCCACCACTACGCCTGCAATACAGATGATCAGCGTCCACAGGGCAATCTGCCGAATCTCACGATCCACATAGGAAAGATCCTTGTGCACCAACAGCAGCACCGTCTGCCCCTGACTTTCAAAGGTGCAGTACATGGTCAGCACCCCAAAGGGATGCTTGGAAAAGTACCTCTCCGTGGTGTCGGGCACCTTGGCGGCTCGGTTCAAAATCCGATCCATCCGGGTCTGTTCTCTGGTAAGCCCGGTCAGCGCCTCCCATTTCTCCTCTTTGTATACAGAAACGGTCTTGCTGCCGTCCATGAACTGAATCATCATGTCCTGCCCGGAAGCACTCTCACGCAAAGGCGCTTCCTGCAAGCCTCCCGGGGCGGTGTAAGCGGTTTGAGCCTCCCCCACCATCTCCACCAGAGATTCCTTCTCCAACAGCAGTGCCTGATTGCGCACCACAATGCCGATGGACAGCCCTGCCAGCAGCAGCACCGCCACCATAATGGAGCACTGGAGCCACAGCATGCGGGAGAAAATGGTTTTAAATCGAATCCGGGCCATTCTCGGCGCTCCGCCTTACTGCCGGATTTCGAACTTGTATCCTACGCCCCAGACGGTCTTCAACTGCCAGCCCGGCTTCTCTCCCAGCTTTTCCCGAATGCGCTTTACATGCACGTCTACGGTTCTGGAATCGCCGAAGAAATCAAAGCCCCAAACCTGCTCCAAAAGCTGTTCCCGGGTAAAGACCTTTCCTGCATGGGAGGCCAGGAAGTAAAGAAGCTCGATTTCCTTGGGGGGCATTTCCAACTGTACCCCGTCCAGCACTACGGAATAGTTTTCCAAAGAGATGGAGATGCCGGGGAAAGAGATGCTCCGCTCCTGCTCGGGGACGGGCATGGTGCGGCGGAGAACGGCCTTGATGCGGGCCAGCAGTTCGTTGGAATCAAAGGGCTTGGCAATGTAATCGTCTGCCCCCAGCTCCAATCCCTTTACCCGCTCGCCGGTATCGCCCTTGGCGGTGAGCATGATGACGGGGGTGTTGGTCTCCTGACGGATTTCCCGCAGAATGGCCCAGCCGTCCTTTCCCGGCAGCATGACATCCAGCACCACCAAGGCGGGCTTGACGCCGTGGAAAATCTGCATGGCTTCATAGCCGCTGTAGCAGGTAATGACCGTGTAGCCAGCTTTCTTCAAATACATTTCAATAATGGCCAGAATGTTCCGGTCATCGTCAATAACAAGAATTACGTTGTTGTCCATACCTTACTCCCTTTTGCCTGTACGGCAGTTTCTTAAGAAGTTAGTCCCTGCAAGTGACCTCAATGCCGTTTTCCATAAGAAGCTGGGCACAAAGTCCGTTTCCTTCCCGAAGCGTTCCGGAGAAGGTGCCGTCGTAGATGGCTCCCGCCCCGCAGGAAGGGCTTCGAGCCTTGAGGATTGCTTCGTGGATGCCGTAGAGTCTGCACAGTTCCAGCACCGCTTCTGCGCCGTGACGGAAGGACGCCGTCTTGTCGGAGCCGTCCCGGCACAAAATGCGCCCTCCCTCATCCCGTTCGCAGGGAATCCGCGGAGTGCACAGTCCACCCAACTGCTCAGGGCACAGAGGCAAGGCTTCTCCCGCTTTTACCAGGGCAATGATGTCCTCCCGGGGATTGGCCTTTCCGTCGTACCGACAGGGGCAGCCTGCCAAACACGCACTGACTAAAATCATCCTTCTACCGCCATTTTTACAGATACTGCATTGTACCACGTTTTTTCAATTTTGTCCAGAGCACAGCCCGTATCCTTGAAAAAGTCACAAAAATTGCAGCGGTAAAAATTTCCTGTCATATTCCGAGACAAAAACGGAAAAAGTAACAGCGAAACAACGGAAGGAGGTGAAAAGAATGGCACGCAACGGCGCACTCGTCCCTGAATCCAAGGACAAGCTCAACAGCTTCAAATCTGAAGTTGCTTCTTCTCTGAATGTGAACCTGAAGCAGGGCTACAACGGCGACCTTACCAGCCGGGAGGCCGGCTCTATCGGCGGCGAAATGGTCAAGCGTATGATCGCTTACGCAGAAAAGAATATGCACTAACCACTTTGAAAGGAGAAACGTAAATGGCTCGTAACGGATCTTTGATTCCCGAAAGCAAGGAGAAAATGAATGCGCTCAAGAGCGAGGTAGCCTCCTCTTTGAACGTGAACCTGAAGCAGGGCTACAATGGGGATCTGACCAGTCGGGAAGCCGGTTCCATCGGCGGTGAAATGGTCAAGCGCATGATCGCCTACGCCCAAAGCAACATGGGCAGCTCGATCGGCTCCATGATGAAATAAAACCAACCCCATCATGACAGGAAAAGACTCCCCGGGGAGTCTTTTTCCTTTTATCCGCTTTTTAATTCATGGCAATCTTTTTTACGCCCCCGTAGAGGGTCTCTGCCCGCTCCAGCAGGCGGTTGTTTTCCTCCGTTGGCAGGGCCATAACTTCCCGTGCGGCGGCATAGGCTTTCTCCATAAGCACAAGGCTTCCCTCCTGCAAAAAGGCGGCCATGGAGCTTTCTCCGCTTTGGCGGATGCCCAGCAGATCCCCCGCCCCCCGCAGAGCCATGTCCCGGTTGGCAATTTCAAAGCCGTCGGTGGTCTCCAGCATGGCCTGCAGACGGCTCATGGATGCCGTCCCCGTTTTGGTGGCCAGAAGGAAGCAGTGGGCCTGGCCTTTGCCTCTGCCCACCCGGCCTCTTAGCTGGTGCAGGGAGGAGAGGCCGAAGCGCTCCGCCCCCAGTATGGCCATGTGCAGGGCTTCCGGCACGTGAATGCCCACCTCGATAACCGTGGTGGCCACCAGAATTTGAATCCGTCCCTGACGGAAATCCTCCATAACCGCCTGTTTTTCCTCCTCCCCCATGCGTCCGTGAAGAAGGCCTATGGACACCTTGGGCAAGGCCTGTTTGAATTCCTCAAAGGTTTCCTCGGCGGAAAGCCCCTCGTATCCCTCCGTAGCCTCAATGAGGGGGCAGACCACATAGCTTCTGTGATCCAGCTTGGCTTCCTCCCCCAAGTAGTGTATGAGCCCGGCCCGCTTGCTCTGGCCCAACAGATGGGTCTTGACGGGAGTTCTTCCCGGGGGCATTTCGTCTACGGCAGATAAGTCCAAATCCCCATAGAGCATCAGCGCCAAAGTTCTGGGAATGGGGGTAGCGCTCATGACCAGCACATGGGGGCGATAGCCCTTTTCCATCATCTTCGCCCGCTGTTCCACGCCGAAGCGGTGCTGTTCGTCCGCCACCATAAGCCCCAGTCTTTTAAACACCACATCCTCGGAAAACAGGGCATGGGTGCCCGCAATGGCCAGCCACGCCCCGGAGGCAATCTTTTCTAACGCCTCCCGCCGCTCCTTTTGGCTAAGGCTCCCCGTCAGCAGGCCGCAGCGGCCGCCGAAGTCCTGCTTCAAGGTTTCATACTGCTGCCGGGCCAACAGCTCCGTAGGCGCCAAAAAGACCCCCTGATAGCCGCACTTGGCACAAAGATACAGGGCAAAGACGGCCACCACGGTTTTGCCCGAGCCGACGTCTCCCTGCACAAGGCGGTTCATGGCCAGAGGGCCGGCCATGTCCCTTTCCACTTCTTTGAGTACCCGCTGTTGGGCGTTGGTCAGGGCAAAGGGGCGGCTGTTTACAAAGGCCTCCCGCACGCCGGGACAAGTCATAGGCTCTCCCGCCGCCCGCTGTCCCGATTCCCGACAGCTTTCCATGTACAAAAAGTAATACAATCCCTCCTCGAAGGTGCGGCGGGCCAAGGCCTTTTCCAGCTTCTCCCTGCAGGAGGGCAGGTGCAGTTCCCGCACCATCTCCTCTTTGGATATAAGGCCGTAGTCCTCCGTCATCCGCCAGGGCAAATCCTCCGAAACAGGCATGAGGGACAAGGTTTCCTGCACCCATTGGGACACCAGCTTCCCCGGCAGTCCCTTGGGGGTAGCGTATACAGGGCGAATACCCGCTATCTCACGGCTGAGGGTGGGGTTCAATAAAGACGCCGCCCCACGCTCCCCCTTTTTGACCTTGCCGGCGGCGAACCACCGCTGTCCTTCCAGAAGCTGAGAGGCTCTGTAGGGCTGGTTGAACCACTTCAGGGCTATCTTTTTCCCCTTTTGATCCTTGCCGTACACGGTAATCACCGTCAGCTTTCCCTTGGAGAAGTAGGAGGGCTTGCCGGTGAGGGTCACCTCCACGCAGGCCTGCTCTCCGTCCGTCAGCTCCTCCCCTAAGGAAAGCTTGGAGTAATCCAAATACCCGCAGGGGTAATAGCCCAGCAGGGTATTTAAATCGGTAATATGCAGTTGGCCAAGGAGTTCCAGCCGTTTCGGCCCCAGTCCCTTTAAATCTTTCAGCTCCATGCCTATAAAAAAGGAGCCCGCAGGCTCCTTGATGCGGTTGTTTACACCACCGAGAAGTAATAGTAGTACAGGGGCTGTCCGCCGTTGTGGAGGACGAACTCCCCGTCCGGGTACTTATCTTCCAGCCTCTGCGCCAAGGCCTGGGCATCCTCCAGGGATACCTCTTCGCCGTAGTACAGGGTGACGGAGGCTTCCTCGTCGCCCAGCTTCTCAATCATCTTCTCCACAAGCTGTGCGGCGGTGTCCTCCACCTTATCCGTTACCACGGTCAGATCCTTATCGAGAATGCCGATGAAGTCCCCTTCGTGAATCTGCTGGCCGTTGATCTGGGTCTCCCGCACGGCATAGGTCACGGAGCCGGAAATCACCTCATGGAAGGCCTCGGTCATATTCTCGGTATTCTCCTCGACAGACAGCTCCGGATTGAAGGCCATGGCGGCGGAAATGCCCTGAGGAATGGTCTTGGTGGGCAGTACCGTCACCTTGCAGTCGCAAAGCTCCACCGCCTGAGAGGCGGCCAGAATGATGTTGCTGTTGTTGGGCAGGATGAAAACGTTTCTGGCGTTCACCTTCCGCACGGCGGAGACGATGGAATCGATGCTGGGGTTCATGGTCTGTCCCCCGGTAATGATTTCGTCTACGGACAGAGCCTTAAAGACCTCGTCCATGCCCTTGCCGGTGCTGACGGCGATGAGGCCGTATTCCTTCTCGCTGCGCTTGCGGCTGGCGATGAGCTGGCGGTTCTGTTCCCGCATATTCTCAATCTTCAGTCTGTCCAGTTCGCCGTAGCGAAGAGCCATCTGCAGAATCTTCCCGGGGCAGTTGCTGTGAACGTGAATCTTCACCATTTCCCCGTCATAGGCGGCTACGATGGAATCGCCCACCTTTTCCAGATGACTGCGGAAGCGATCCAGCTCCGCCTCCTCAAAGCCCTCCACCAGATGGATGATGAAGAACTCCGTGCAGTAGCCGAACTCAATGGAGTCCGTGCCGAACTCGTGCATATCCACGAAGCCGTCCAGACTCTTTTCCTCCACAGGAGCCGTATCCTCCATGGCGTAGGCGGCGGAGACATCCTCCCCCTCCATGGCCATCCAGAAGCCGGTGAAAATCACCATGAGTCCCTTGCCGCCGGAGTCCACCACCCCTGCTTCCTTCAAAACGGGGAGCAGTTCGGGGGTGGTTTTCAATGCCGCTTCCCCTTCCTTGATGACCAGCTCCATGAGCGCATCGCAGGAAACGGCTTCGTTTTCCTCCACGGCCGTGCGCAGCGCTTCGCTGACAAGCCGGGATACGGTCAAAATCGTGCCTTCCGTGGGCTTCATAACCGCCTTGTAAGCGGCCAAAGTGCCCTCGCTGAAAGCCTGGGCAAAGAGGGCTGCGTCCATGGTTTCCTTTCCCTTGACCGCCTTGGCAAAGCCGCCGAAAAGCTGGGAAAGGATAACGCCGGAGTTGCCTCTGGCACTGCGCAGAGCGCCCTTGGATACGGCGGAGGTCACTTCCCCCACCGTTACCGTCTCGGGCATGGTGCGCAGATCCTTTACGGCACCCTGCATGGTCATGAACATGTTGGTGCCCGTGTCCCCATCGGGTACGGGGAACACGTTCAAAGAGTCCACCAGCCCCTTATTTTTCTCCAATTGGGCAGCGCCCATAAGGAACATGTCCCGCAATGCCGCCCCGTCAATCGTTTTTCTGATCAAATGTCCGTTCCTCCTCAGGCTCCGTTACTCCAGAACCCGAATGCCTTCCACGTGAATGTTGACTTCCCGCACCATAACACCGGTCAAGTCCTCAATGCGGTACTTCACGTTGCTCCTGCAATTCTCTGCCACGGCAGGAAGAGAAACGCCATACTGAAGGATCACATACAGATCCACACTCACGGTATTTTCCCCAACGCCGGTGATTTTGACACCCTTCTTAAGATTGTCCCAGCCGATGATATCCGCCAGGGTATCCCCGGTGCGCTTGGCGCACATACCCACGATACCGTAGTTCTCCACGGCGGCATAGCCTGCGATGGTGGATACCAGATCCTCAGGAACGGTAATGGTACCCAGTTCGTTCTTAGTCATAATGGCCATAGATTTGCTCCTTCTTGATAGTTTTCCCCCGAAAGAAATGCCGGAACCCCCACCGGTTTGTTACTCTTCGTCCTCAGGCAGCACGGCGTTGTGGAAGACTTCCTGCACGTCGTCGTTGTCCTCCAGGGCGTCAAAGAACTTGGTGACCTTCTCCACCACCTCAGGATCGGTGATGTTGACGGTGTTCTGGGGAATCATGGCGACCTCGGCCTTGATGAAGTTGTAGCCTTCCTTCTCCAGCGCCTCGCGGACGGCGGAGAAATCGGAGCTGGAGGTATAAACTTCGAAGGCATCTTCCTGAGCCACAAAGTCCTCGGCACCGGCATCCAGTGCCTGCATCATGACTTCGTCCTCGTCCATAAGGGCGGTGCGCTCAATGATAATCTGCCCCTTCTTATCGAACATCCATGCAACGGAACCGCTGGCGCCCAGATTGCCGCCGGCTTTAGAAAAGATATGCTTCATTTCGGCAGAAATGCGGTTGCGGTTGTCGGTTACGATTTCCACATACACAGCTACATTGCCGGGGCCGTAGCCTTCGTAAGCCATTTCCTCGTAGTTGACGGAGCCGGACTCACCTGCGGCCTTCTTAATGGAGCGGGTGATGTTGTCGTTCGGCATGTTGGCCGCCTTGGCCTTGGCGATTACGTCTCTGAGCTTGGAGTTGTTTACGGGATCGGGGCCGCCGCCTTCCTTAACGGCGATGGCGATTTCACGGCCGATCTTGGTAAATATCTTACCACGCTGTGCGTCGGTCTTTTCCTTCTTGTTCTTGATGTTTGCCCATTTGGAATGTCCGGACATATACTAAACCTCCTGAAACTAAATAATGTATTCGTTTTATCCCAACAAAGCGGCGGCTTCCTCGTCCAGCAGGAAGGTGGCCGCTTCATGAAGCTGAAGCAAACTGGCGGGGCATCGGCTGTTCAGCGCCCCCCGCAGACAGGCGGCGGTCGCTTCCTTTAAGGCATCCCCCGTAAGAAGCACCACCAGCTTTCGGCTCTCCATCAAGGAGGGCAGTCCCAGCGTTACGGTTTTACGCCCGCCGTACAGTTCCACATGGGTGGTGGGAGCAATCTCTCCCCCTGCCCCGTTATACAGCACCCCGCCGTCGGGGCGGACGCTGATCAGCGCCATGTCCATGCCTCCCAAGCGGCGGATGTTGTCCTCAAAGTCCCGGCAGCTGTCCGCCCAGTTAAAGGAGGCGGCATCCGGGGAATAAAAGTTTTCCTGAGGCACTCCCACCCGATCGGGCAGAACCGCCCCCAGGGTCTCCCGAATGGTGGAGAGGCTGTCCTCCTGCACCAGCTCCGTCAGTTGAAAGAGCTTTGTGCGGCTCCAGTCCAGCATGCCGTTTTGAGTCATGGCGGCCAGGGAATCAAATACAGGCAGCAGATTCTCCCCGTACTCTACCCCCAGTACGCTCTCCGGCTTTTGCAGAAGCTGTCCCGCCAAGAGGGTGGCGGCGGCGGTGCAGGCCGTTTTGGCGTCCTTAAAAATTAAAATACTCATCCTTCATACTCCCCGCCGACTTCCACCGACTCCAGGAACAGCAGGTAATCCTGGAACACGTCCTTGCGGCAGGTCTCGTTGTGCATTTCGTGGCGGCCGCCCTCATAGAGCCGCAGTTCCACATGGGCGTGCCCCGTAGAGAGCAGATGCCGATACACCTTTTTGACCCCTTTTCCCTTTTGCCCCACGGGATCCTGATCCCCGGCAAGGAGCAGTACGGGCCGGTCGGGCACCTGCTTGGCCCAGTTCAGGCCGGCAATGCGTCCCGTGGCGCAGAACAAATCCAAATAGCCCCAAGGGGTAAAGGCAAAGCCGCACAGGGGGTCGTCAATGTACTTCTGCACCCGCTGGGCGTCCCGGCTCAGCCAATCGCAGGGGGTAGCCGGATTCTTTACGGACTTATTGAAGGAGCCGAAGCACAGCTTGTCCAGCAGAGCACTGGGTTCCTTCCCCGCTCCTTTTTTAATCTGCCGTCTGGCGATGATTTTGGCAATGGCGGCGGCAGGATTGGGGCCCGTGGTGCCGGAGAGAATGTAGCCTTCGAACTCACTGCCGAAGCGGGCCATAAAGTCCTGGGTCAAAATGGAGCCCATGGAGTGGCCGAAAAGCACCCAGCCCAAGGAGGGAAACTCCTCCTGCAAAAGCCCGTGCAAGGTGCGGATGTCCTCCAGCAGGGGCAGCCAGTCCTCCTGCTCCCCGAAATAGCCCCGAGGCATGTCTCCCTTGATGCTCTTTCCGTGGGACACCAAATCCGGCACCGCCGCTATAAAGCCGTTTTCAGCAAAAAAGCGGGCCAGCTCCTCGTAGCGGCCTCCGTGCTCGGACATGCCGTGTACCATAAGCACGCCTCCCCGAATCTCTTCGGGAATGTAGACGGTGTAAAAGACATCACACAATTTGGTAGCGGAAGGAAACCTTCTTTCCCGGCAGCTTATGCGCATAGCTATCTCTCCAAAGTAATATTCAGTATATTTTACCACACATCTTTGGAGATTTCAACCCACGCACCCCCCTTCTTGCGAGAAATCTTCCGCATGGGGGAAAAGTTCCGTTGCCGCTCCCGCTTACAGTTCCTCCTTGAGTATCAAAATCAGGGAATTCTCCCGCAGGATGGCCCCTTCCCCGCAGAGAAAGTATAAAACGGCCTGCACCCGTCCCGGCTTCATGGAAAGGGCTTTTGCCAAGGCGGGGACGCTCTCTATGCGGCAGGCGCCTTTGTATGCGTGGTCTTTGAGATATGCCAGTACTTTTTCCGTGTCTTCCCGATTCATATTTCCTCCCGTTTCAGATAGTATCCTCTTTCCCTGCTCTTGTCAATGCCTCGGGAAAATGCTATACTTTTCCCATGAAACTTATATCATGGAATGTAAACGGCCTTAGAGCCTGCATGCAGAAGGGGTTTCTGGAATTTGCAGAAGCCCAGCGTCCCGATTTCCTTGCTCTGCAGGAAACCAAAATGACCCCCGATCAGGCGGAAGTGCCCCTGTCCGGCTATCATGTATACTGGAACAGC
>CAZPCH010000012.1:0-13020 GCA_964585055.1 uncultured Christensenella sp.
GCCCTATCCCACGGAGAATCCCTGGAATTAACGGCATTCTCTGAAAGCAGACAATCCTTATCCTATGTACGGCGGGGAGCCTTCCATCCCCGCCCTTTTTTGCGTCTATGGACGCCTTGTGCAAAAGGCTTGTAAATGCGGAAAAACTTGGTATAATTTGATATAAGTTCACGCCAAACAGGAGTTTTAAGATATGATAAAGATACTGTTTATCTGCCACGGCAACATCTGCCGCAGTCCCATGGCGGAGTTTATAATGAAGGCGCTGGTCAAGGAAGAGGGACTGGAAGGGGAGTTTGAAATTGCTTCCGCCGCCACCAGCCGAGAGGAGATTGGCAATCCTCTCTATCCCCCTGCCCGCCGCACTTTGCAGAAGCACGGCATCCCCATGACCCCTCATTCTGCCAGGCAGGTGACCCGGGAGGACTATGAGCACTATGACCGTCTTATTGCCATGGAGAAATACAATCTCCTCAACCTGCGTCCGGCCGTGGGTCATGACCCTAAGAAGAAGGTCTCCCTGCTTATGGACTACACCGACCGTCCCGGGGACGTGGCCGACCCTTGGTACACCGGGGACTTTGAGACCGCCTACCGGGACATTCTGGAGGGCTGTCAGGGTCTGCTGAAGGCTTTGCAAGAGGCATAAGAAGCTTGGGGCGGCGGAAGGGCGGAGCCCTTCTCTTCCGTGCAGTGGGAGCGTTCCGCTCCTCCTGCACCGAAGAGTTCGCAAGGCGAACCCGCCGCCCCCCTGCTCTCCCCCCCTGTTTTATCGTTTGTCGTTAAAAAATATCGACGAAGGTAAGCAGAGAAAATATCATGCCGGGTTTGACGATAAAGCTTCAATAAGGCTTTGGCGGATAAAAGGTTCTGTATCATTTCGTTTTTGGAGGTCAGTATGAATTGGTTTAATGCTTTCGGATTTGCGTTTATGGCCGTCATCATGATTCCCAACATCGTCTTTGCCGTCAAATGCAAGGATGGCTTTGAAAATAAATATCACAACAAAGCCGTGGAGGTCATGGAGCAGGCGGGACGTTTCGGCTGCTTTGGCTTTATGTGCGTAAATATTCCCGGAACATGGTTTGGCTGGTGGTCGGACGAGGCTTTTTCCCTGTATCTCATGGTGAACGCTGTGCTGACGCTGCTGTACTGCGGAATATGGGTTGTCTGTTGGCGCAAGAATAGTCTTTTCAGAGTGCTGGCGCTGTCCATTCTTCCATCGGTACTGTTTCTGTTCAGCGGCATTATGAGCCGCTCCGTGCTGCTGACCCTCTCAGCACTGCTGTTTGCACCGGCACACATTCTGATTTCCTATTTTTCCGTGAGCCCTGCAGGGAGTCGGAACATAAAAAATAAGAACTAAAGCAAAAACCGCCCGAAACTTCAGGCGGTTTATTTCTTTTATGAGGCGTTACAGCTCCCGCAGAGCGCAAAGAAGCACGAAGCGGTGATCCTCACGATCGTTTAGACAAGTGGACAAAGTCACAATCCGTTCCTCCGCCCCCGCCTGCTCCTCCGTGGTGAAGAAGGAACTTTCCGCTCCCAGCTTGAGGGCCTCGTCCCGCCCCGCTTTGTCCGAAGGGAAGGTGTACACGGCGGAGAATACCGAGGTCTCAAAGCCGTAGAGCACCGTCAGCTTGTAGTTCTTGTTAGGGGTCAGCAGGTACAATTGGGGGTGAGCATCGTAATATGCCTGTTCCCGATACCCGTCAAGACTGCCGAACATGGCCTTGCTCTTCATGTTGTGGCCGTAAATCACCGTGTTCCAGTCCGTAAAATCCCCTGCAGAGCGGTAGTCCGCAAAGAGACAGCCGTTGTTGTTCTTGGTGCCGTCCGCCAGCCGGTTTAAATACCGCTGGTTGTCCTCCCCCTGCACCACGGGGCAGTTTATGGGGGTATCTTCGCAGTACAGCCACCCGACGATGTCCGGGCAGTCCCCCTGCAAAGCGGCAAAATCCACGCTCAAAGGCACCTTGGCCCCTTCTTCTTCCGCCGCCTGCACCTCCTCATGGAAGGGGGTGGCATCGGGCACCTCCGCCGCCCCGCCTACGGGCTCTTGGCTTGAGACGGGAGCCTCCGTAACTTCAGGCACAGGGGTGGAAACCACGGCGGCTTGCGTCTTTTCCACCGTCCCCTGCTCCAAAAGTTTTTGATTCAATGCCTCGCTTGCTTCCGCCTCCCGTCGGTACCCCAGCAGGGAGAAAAGGGTGTAGAGGAACAGGCTCAGCGCCATGCAAAACAGGAGCAGGGACAGCCCCAAAAGCCATCCCCGTCCCTTTTTCTTCTTTGCTTTTTTACTCATGCTTCTTTTTGCGGGCCTTGTATCCCAGCACCGCCGCCCCGCCCATGCCGCAGAGGGACAGGGCGCACAGGCAGACCCACAGGCTCAGGGGCGCTTCGTCCCCGGTCTTGGGAATGTCCGGATCCGTGGGGGGAATCTTCACCTTTTCCCCCGCATACCCGCAGAGATCGCACTCCTGATGCCGCCAGCCGGAGGTAGCGGCGGTGGCCTTCTTGTCCACCACCCAGTGGAGCTCATGGTAGTCCAGGTTCACCATGTCCCCGTCTTCGCACTCCTGCCAGTGGAATTCATCGTCATACTTCCACCCGGTCAAATTGTCGTGGTCATGGGCAAGGCCGTTGGAGCCGGTGTTCATGTCCACAATGATGAAGAACTTGTGGGAGAAGCCGTCGGTAATGCTGGCGTCGGCGGGAGAGCCGTAGTAGGAGACCGTGGTATACAGCCCGTTGATAAGACCGGCCCCCGCCACGGAGGTACTGCTCTTCCAGGTGGGATGCTTGGTAATGTCGTTGGCATAGTACATGGCGCAGGCAATCCAGTACTTGTTGCTCTGCTTCTGGCACCACATGTTGCTGGTGAGGAACACGTCCTCATTGCTGTAGCCGCTGGGCAAGTTCAGATTTCCCTCCGCCTCGGAGAAGAAGATATCGTACAGGCTCTTCTTCTTATCGTCGGGAGTGCCCACCGGGTTATAATCGTTGTACATATTTTGCAGCACGTCCTTGGAGATGGCCTGTTTTCCCGCATCCCGTCCGTTGCCCACGGTGTAGATGGCCTGCCAGGCTTCGTTGGGCTGATCAGGCTTGCTGAACTCGTAAAGAGCCTTCTTCCCCTTAAAGTACAGGCAGTAGTTGGCCATAAGATCCTGCTCATAGACGGCGGAACTCAGGAGCACCTCGTGACCGGGCACCTGATAGTAGCGCACATTGTCGGAACGGCGGGTGACCTTAACTTTGTTGGCCTCCGTGTCCACCTTGGCAATGAGGGCATTAAGCTCGTCCAAGGTGGCCTGCAGCTTCCCCGTAGGCGCTCCCGCCTCCTTGGCGGCGGCAATGCGGGCATCCAGAGAGGTCTTCATCAAAGCGGCGGAGGTGGCAAATAGGGAGACAAGGGAGTTCCAGTACCACTCTCTGTCCTCATAGCCCTGATGCTCCCACTTGTAAATCTGAAAAGCGTACTTGTTCATCAAATCTAAAGTGGTGCGCTTGTCTCCCAGCAGGTACTTGGTGCTGACCAGCTGGTTTCCGAAGGAAAGCACGGACTTATCGTAGCTGCTGGGGGCGTTGGCATTCAGGGATTCGGGCTTGTTCACATCCGTATCCCCCATGCCCCAAAGAAGCACGTCCTGGCGCCCCTTGATTCTGATGGCCTCGTCGTCCTCCTTTGCCTTCAGGGCGTTGAGGTTGATCTTGGTCTCAAAGAACAAATTGCCGCTGCTGTCCCGCATGGCGTTGGAAAGCTCGGTAAGGGTGCTTTGCTGCTCCAGCTTGGCGCTAATCTCCGTAAGCTGGTTCAAAATCAAATCCTGCTTGGCGTTGATCTCCGTCACCGTGTTTAAAATCTTGGTGGTTTCCGATTCGGTGGAGCCGAAGATGAGAGGCATAAAGGTCTCCTTGGCCCAGTCCACGGCGGCGGAAGCGGACTTGTTTTTCACCTGGGTCAGCAGGGCCTGCATAATCTCTCCTGCCACCATAGAGGCAACGGGAAGAATGTCCTTCTTGCTCTCCTCCTGCAAAACCTTCTCCGCCCGGCTGCGAATGTCCGCCCGAACCTCTGCCAAGGTGCGGGTGTCCTCGGGCTCTGCCGTGGGCTCAGGTTCCATCGTGGGCTCTGGTTCTGCCGTGGGCTCTGGCTCTGCCGTGGGCTCAGGCTCCGCCGTGGGCTCAGGCTCTGCCGTGGGCTCGGGTTCTGCCGTGGGCTCGGGCTCCGCCGTGGGCTCAGGCTCCACGGGAGGTACAGGGACTTCTCCTTCCTCCGCCAGCACCCCCAGGGGCAGCAGGGACAGAACCATCACCAGAGTCAGCAGCCATGCCGTTGCTTTTTTCCGCATTTTCACAAGCCTCCTTTTTCCTATATATTCATGCCGCCGCGGCGGATTGCATCGAATGGGGGAAGAAGCCTTTTCACCTCTTCCCGCGCAAACCTTCCTCGCGGGCGTCTCCTGTTTCCTGCCTACACTATATCAAATTCTCCCCTTTCTGCATCATATAAACTCGGAATGCGCCTATATATCTGGGGGAAAAGCCGAAAAATATGGGCAGTCATGAGCTTTTCTTGCCGTTGAGTATATCATCCCGGCTCCCCCGCCGCAAGCTTCTTTTCCGTTCTTCATAAAATGTTGATTTTACCGCCCCATTCCCTTCCCATTTCCCCTTTCCCGCCTTGCGTCCCGCCTTGAAGCGTGGTATGATGAGGTGTACGGGTATGTACAATACAATATGTAAGAAAGGGTTGCCCATGTCCAAAGAACTGCCTTTGACCCAAATGACCGCCTCTGCCGGGTGAGCCGCCAAACTGGGACCGGGTGTCCTCAGCGAAATATTAACGGATTTGCCCAACATCTTTAATCCTGCCCTGCTGGTAGGCTATGAAAGCAGCGACGATGCCTGCGTGTACAAGGTCAACGATACCACCGCCCTTATTCAGACGGTGGACTTCTTCACGCCCATTGTGGATGACCCCTACACCTTCGGACAGATTGCCGCCGCCAACGCCCTCAGCGACGTATACGCCATGGGAGGCAAGCCCACCTTGGCCATGAATCTTTTGTGCGTTCCCAACTGCCTGTCTTTGAAAACCGTCCGCAGGATTCTGGAAGGGGGTCACGACAAGGCCGTGGAGGCCGGCTGCACCATCGCCGGCGGCCACACCATTCAGGATAACGAGCCTAAGTACGGCCTGTGCGTGGCGGGCTTTGTCCACCCGGACAAAATCCTCAAGAACATCGGCGCCCAGCCGGGGGACGTGCTGGTGCTCACCAAGCCCTTGGGCAGCGGCATCATCAGCACGGGAGCCAAGGCGGATCTGGTGGACGAAAAGGATCTTACCGCCGCCTATAGGCACATGGCCACCTTGAACAAGGCCGCCGCCGAAGCCATGGAGGGCATTGAAAACATCCACGCCTGCACGGACGTTACGGGCTTCGGCCTTCTGGGACATGCCTTTGAAATGGCCGAGGGCAGCGGCGTCACCATCCGTCTGCACACCGCCGCCCTGCCCCTTATGAAGGGGGCAAGGGACTTGGCCGATATGGGCATCATCCCCTCGGGGGCCTATCGGAACATGGACTATGTAAAGCCTGCTTTGTCCGTGGAGCCCACCGCCAAGCAGTCTCTGGTGGACATCTGCGCCGACCCCCAGACCAGCGGCGGTCTGCTCATTGCCCTGCCGCCTAAGGAAGCGGCGGTGCTTCTTAGCCGCTTGGCCAACGTGTGCCCCTGGAGCGCCCTTGTGGGAGAAGTGGAAACTTTGGGAGAAAAGCATCTGATTCTGGATTAACAGAAAGAATATGGAATTGCAACAGGAAACGGAAAAAAAGGCCGGCACAGCCGGCATGGATTTAACGGAGGGCAGTATCGGGAAAAAGCTCCTGCTCTTTTTCCTGCCCTTAGCCGCCAGCACCCTCTTTCAGCAGCTTTACAACGCCGTAGACGCCATCATTGTGGGACGCTATGTGGGCACGGAAGCTCTGGCCGCCGTTGGGGGCAGCGCCGCCACCTTGACCAATTTGATTGTAGGCTTTTTCACCGCCCTGACCGGCGGGGCCAGCGTGGTCATTGCCCAGCTTTTCGGCGGAAAAAAGGAGGAGCAGCTTCGCCGTGCCACGGGGACGGCCGTCGCCTTGTGCCTGATTCTGGGGCTGGTGCTGACGGTGTTCTGCGTAGCCTTGGCTCCCACCATGCTCCGGTGGCTGAAGACCCCGGAGGACACCCTGCAGGATGCTGCGGACTATCTGCGCATTTACTTCTCCGCCTGCGCCGTGGTGCTGGTGCTGAACATTGAATCCGGCATCCTTCGTGCCGTGGGAGACGCCCGCCGCCCCTTCCTGTTCATGCTGGCGGCGTGCATACTGAACATCGTGCTGGACTACGTCTTTGTGGTCTACTTCCACTGGGGCGTCAAGGGGGTGGCCTACGCCACCATCCTCTCCCAGTTTTTAAACCTTATCCTGCTCACCGTCAGCCTCCTTCGCTGTAAGGAAGCCTACGGCCTGCGGCTGAAGTATCTGGGGCTGGATTCCGCCCTAATCAAGCGCATGATGCGCATCGGCATCCCCGCCAGTCTGGAGGCCAGCATGTACAATGTATCCAACATGCTCCTGCAGGTGGCGGTCAACTCCCTGAATACGGTGGTGGTGGCCTCCTGGAGCCTGAGCGGCAAGCTGGACGGCTTCTACTGGGCGGTGTCCAACGCCGCCGGCATGGCGGTGATCAGCTTTGCGGGGCAGAACTACGGGGCGGGCAAGATGGATCGTGTCCGCCGCTGCACCAAGATTGGCTTAACCATGTTCCTCCCCGTCACCGTTGTCCTCACCGGTTTGATTCTGCTTTTAGCGCCCACCCTCCTGCCCATCTTCAACCCGGACGTTGCGGTGCAGGAAACCACCTATCGGATTATCCTCTACTTCGTCCCCTACTACTTTTTGTGGACCACCGTGGAGATTCTCTCCGGCACTCTCAAGGGCTGCGGGGAAGTGAAGGTGCCTGTGATTATTACGGGCATCGGCATCTGCGCCTTCCGTGTGCTGTGGAAGTATACCGCCTTTGTCCTCTCTCCCACTCTCTTTGTGCTGAGCCTGTGCTACCCCATCTCCTGGGCTATGACCGCCGCCGCCATGTTCCTTTACTACAAGAAGGGGCGCTGGCAGGAGAGTCTCCCAAGGGGCTAAAAGAGAGAAAAGTATCGCCATAATATAACAAAAGCGCCGTTCCTTGGGAGCGGCGTTTTTTGATTGCGGGGCAGGGGGTCTTTGGGGCAAATCCCCAAAGGAAGGGCTTCGCCCTTCGCCGCCCCCCAAGCAGCAAGAAAGCGCTTCGGGGGGGGTGAAGCGCTTCCTTGCCTATGAGGATGGGGGTATGATAAACGCCTTATGGCAGTTTATCCAACTTGAGCGTCCGGGGCGTATTCCTGGAAGACAACGGTCAGCGTCATCTTCTCCCCGTTCCGCTGTATGGTTAGTATGGCCGTATCTCCTGGCTTATATGCCTGAATGGCCTCGGTTAAAACGGTGTTGGAAGTAATTTCCACATCGCCCAGCTGCAGAATCAAATCTCCTGCCTGCACTCCTGCAGTGTCCGCCGTGCCGCCCTTAATGACCTGCACAACCTGCACGCAGGACACCCCGGAACCGCTGGAGAACCAGCCGTAGTCGTTCCGCAAGGTTACGTTCTGGGTGGTCACGCCCAGATAGGGTCTGTCCTTTACATAGCCGAAGGATACGAGATCGTTGATCTCCTTCAAGACGGAGTTCAGGGGAATGGCAAAGCCCAGTCCCTCTACGCCGGAAGAAGATACCTTGGCGTTGACGATGCCGATGAGCTGACCCGCCGCATTAAACAGCCCGCCGCCGGAGTTGCCGGAGTTAATGGCCGCATCCGTCTGAATGAGGGTCATCTCCTGATTCTCTACGGTAATGCTTCTGCTGGTGGCGGAAATAATCCCCGCCGTAGCCGTGCCCCGCAGTTCCCCCAAGGGGTTGCCGATGGCAATGACGTCCTCGCCTACGGTAAGCATATCGCTTTCGCCCAGCTCCGCCGCAATGAGGTTCTCTGCCTCCACCTTAATGATGGCAATGTCGTTCTTGCTGTCCGTGCCCACCAGCACCGCATCGTAGGTCTGGTCGTTGTTCAAAGTCACCTGAATGGTGTTGGCATCCTCCACCACATGGGCGCAGGTGGCAATGTAGCCGTCGGTTGTCAAAATTACGCCGCTGCCGCTGGCCGTTGCTTCCTGGGTGCCGCCGTTGCCATAGCCGAAGTAGCCGCCGAAGTTGTTTGCGGCGGTGTAAGTAATGTCAATACCCACCACGCTGGGGGCGCACTTTTCAATGATCTCCGCCCTTGTGTACTGGGCATCATTTTTAAACGCCGGGGAAGCGGCAAGCAGTCCCGCCGCCGCCGTTGCTTCCGGCGCTTGGGTTGCCTGTGCGGAGAGTTCCTGTTCCTCTGCGACCGTGTCCTTCTGCGCCAGCAGAGTGCTTTCATGGGTGTAATTGCTGATGAGCAGGCCTGCAAACAGACCGATGAGGGCAGTCAGTACCACGCAGGTGATGAACAGCCCCATGCCCACGGACAGACGATTCTTTTTCTTAGGTTCCTCTATCGGATTCTGCCAATATTCCATATGGTAGCCTTCCTTCTTACTCTCTTTCTTCGGCACCTTGGCCGAAGTCCTTTCGCTTGATTGCGGATATCTTACAATGGGATTATGACAAGGAAAAGGCATAAATAAAACGTTTTTGTAAATTAGATAAAAGCCCCGGCACAAAACCGACAAAAAGAGGCCGAACGTGCGGCAAAATGCGGTAAAAAAGAGTTTCTCGCAAAAGATACGGACACACAGGAAAGAAATTCCTTTATGAAGTTTGCGCCTTCTTAGGAAGATTATATACCATCGGAGGGGGCCGCTTTAGGGTTGACCTAAGGATGCAAATGCTCTAAAATAATGGCAGACAATAGCCGAAAGGAGTTTATGTTCCGTCGTGTCTCTTTTTGAAAGAAACGCTCCCCTGTATCAGGAATACATTCGCATACTGGAGGCGGAGCTTATTCCCGCCACAGGCTGTACCGAGCCCATCGCCATTGCCTACGGCGCCGCACAAGCCCGGGCTTTGCTGGGACGGCTCCCAGAAAGTTGCCGTGTGGAGGCCAGCGGCAACATCATCAAAAACGTAAAGAGCGTGGTCGTCCCCAACACCTGCGGTATGCGGGGCATTGCCGCCGCCGCCGCTGCGGGCATTGTAGCCGGAGACGAAACCGCCCAGCTTCAGGTTATTTCTCGGGTCACCCCCCAGAAGCAGGAGGAAATCCGTGCCTATGTAGAGAACCACACCCTGGAAACCGTGCCCGCCCACAACGGCAAGGTCTTCTATATCGCCGTAAACCTTGCCGCCGGGGAGGAAACCGCCCGTGTGGTCATTGAGGATTTCCACACCAACATCACCCGCATGGAGAAGAACGGAGTCTGCGTCTTTGAGAAAGCGGAGGGAGCGGAAACCGTTCAGCATACCGCCAAGGAGCCTGACTATGAGGCTCTGTCCGTGGAGCGGATTCTGGAGTTTGCCGACGCTTTATGCCCGGAAGATGTGGAAGAGGTCATCGGCCGCCAGATTGCCTACAATTCCGCCATCTCTCAGGAGGGGCTCACCCATCCCTGGGGGGCCCAGATTGGCCGCACCCTGCTGACCGCCCGCGGAGAGGACATCCGCACCCGTGCCCGCGCCGCCGCCGCCGCCGGCTCCGACGCCCGTATGGGAGGCTGTGAAATGCCCGTGGTCATCGTCTCCGGTTCCGGCAATCA
This sequence comes from uncultured Christensenella sp., assembly GCA_964585055.1. Taxonomy (GTDB): domain Bacteria; phylum Bacillota; class Clostridia; order Christensenellales; family CAG-138; genus RUG472. Next base: position 9,824 of record CAZPCH010000012.1, read on the forward strand.
GGGCATGACCGCCAGTTTGCCCGTCATCACCGTAGCGGAAGATATGGGCGCCACCCGTGAGCAGCTTCTGCGGGCTTTGACCGTGGCGGATTTAATCACCATCCATCAGAAGACCAGCATCGGCCGCTTGTCCGCCTTCTGCGGTGCCGTCAGTGCGGGCTGCGGAGCCGCCGCCGGCATTGCCTACCTGCGGGGGGAAGGGTATGAGGTCATTGCCCACACCATCGTCAACACCTTGGCCATTCTTTCCGGCATGGTTTGCGACGGAGCCAAGGCTTCCTGCGCCGCCAAGATTGCCATGGCCGTGGAAGCCGGGTTCATGGGCTACGATATGTATATCAACGGCCAGAACCAGTTCTTTGACGGGGAAGGCATCGTCAAAAAGGGCGTGGACAACACCATCCTCTCCGTAGGCCGTGTGGCCCGTCTGGGCATGCGGGAAACGGACAGAGAGATTCTGGACATCATGACGGAAAACTGCTAAGACAGATACAAAGAAAGAAGGGGACGCCCCCTTCTTTTTCGCTTATTTATCCTTATTTTTCTTTCTTATGTGCAGGAAAATGCCTGCGCCCAGAAGCACCAGGCCGACAACTCCTACCAAACACACAAAGCCCCAGTCCGTGGTGGTGGTGACGATGATGGCCGTGGGGCCGTCCGCCCCGCCGATGACCCCCTCGGGGAATTCGTTTTGTCCCGAAAGCGCCCCAAAGAGCGCCAGCACTATGCACAGAATCCCTACCCCCATTATAATCCATATGGGGAAGGACTTCCGCTTTTTGGGTGCAGGGACATCTTCTTTCTCTCCGGCAGGCTGCTCCGCCGCCCCCATACCCGTAAAGGTCTCCAAGGGCACCTCCAGCACCCGGCACAGCTCCAACAGATTCCCCGTGCTGGGGCGGGAGAGGCCGCACTCCCACTTGGTCACCGCCTGTCGGGACACGTTTAAAGCCTCCGCCAGTGCTTCCTGACTAAGCCCCCGCTGTTCCCGCAGGGCTTTGATTTTTTCGCCTATATCCATATCCGTTCCGCCTTTCCGTTTTCTTTTTCTTCAGTATAGGGCAGAAAAAGCCGTTTTTCCAGCAAGTATTCCGCTACTTTTGGTTGCAAAAGGGGATTTAGGACAAATAGAAGCAGTTCCAATAGACAGGCCCCCACACGTTCACCAGCACGCACAGCAGAATCAGCGCCACCTTCCAGCCCTTCATCTCTCTGCGGGTCAGACCCATGGCCGCCAGCAGGATGGTATAGGGCAAAAAGTCCATGGCGTAACGCATGCCGAACTGGGCAAAGCCGTTGCCGTAGTTCATAAGGAAGGGCAGGGCGCACAGCACCATGGCCCCCAGAATCCACCAACACAGGCGGTTCTTTTTGAACCCGGCTCTCACGGCAAAGTACAGGGCCGGGGAAGTGAAGGTCAAACACACCCCCGCCATGGTGGGGACAATATAGGGGTAAGCGGAGGAGAATTCCGGCATAAGCAGGAAGATGGAGTACAGGTTGTACTTTACATGGCTCAAAGACAGGGGGCCGCCTACGGTCTTTTCGCACTCCTTCAAAAAGGCAAGCTGCTCCTCGGCAGGAAGGGTCTGAAGCCGGTTGTACATGTCCCGATGGAGATCCTTCAAATGAGTCAGGTTGTACCCCTGATCCATAATGGTGCCGTAGCGCACATAGTCAAAGAGCATGTACATGCCCCCAAAGACAGCGGCGCCCGCGCAGAACAGGAGCAGGAATTTGAGCCACTGCTTTTTCTCCTTTTTCAGCAGGATATAGCCGAAAAAGAACACGGCGCCGGGAAGGTTGGACATGCGGCAGGTGACGGAAAGGCCGTAAAAGAGCCCGGATAAAAACAGGCTCAGCCCCGGACGCTTTGATTCCTTGGTAAGAAAAACCATGCCCAAGAGCAAAAAGAACCAGCCGGACACATGGCCAAGGAACCAGCTATGGCCGATGGACGCCAAGAAGCAGTGGGTGGTGCCAAAGACTGCCAGCACCGTGCACCAGAACCGCTCCCGCATGTTGCGGCCGATGCCCATGTGATGAAAGACCCGGTAAAAAAGAACCGAGTTTCCCGCCCCCAAGAGCGTAGATAGCCAAGCGATGTTAAAGCCCTCCACCCCCCAGATAGCCACAAAGGGCAGGCACAAAAGGCTGGGGCCCGGGGCAAAGTGCATGTAGGTGTGGCCGCCGAAGTCCACGGACTCCAGATACGCCGGCATGCCGTCCACATACAGATGCCCATTCAACAGCGCCTCGGACAGGTAGCTGTAGTTGTTGTAATATACGTACTTATGGTTATTTAAAAAGAAGAATACCAGAAAGGAGCCTGCAAACAGCACCAGCTCCATGCCCCCATGGTGCAAAAAAGAGAGGGTCTTATCCCCCAAGCGGACTTCCTGCCGCCTAAACAAGCAGTCCAGCAGGTAAATGCCGCACAGGATTAAAAACACTCCCAGCATAATGTAGCCGTAATTTCCGTTTTCCGCCATGTCCCTCTCCTTTAAGAAGAAATACAGTTTTCCCCAGTATACCACAGCCGCGTCGGTCGTGGATAAAAAAAGAATTAGGATTCTATGAACGGAGTGTAAACTGTAAGGGGGGCGGGGCGGCGGGTTCGCAAGGCGAACCCTTTGGCGCAGGGGGGAGCGTTCCGCTCCCCCCTGCACCATAGAGAAGGGGTTCGCCCGTCCGCCGCCCCCACGCTCCGTCGCAAAAAGCGGAGGAAGTCCCTCCGCTTTTGTCCTCTGTCTTCTTTTCCTTTCCCTCTTATCCTTCCAGCACGGCCAGAGAGTCCGGGAGCATGATGTCTCCCTCCACCCGGTGGCTAAGCACCGCCGTGCCCTTTAGGGGCTTATTCTCCTTGGTGTGGTTCAAGGCCAGGGTCAATGTCTTCCCCGCATACCGCCGCTCCATATACACTACGCCGTCCTCTTCATACAAGCGGATGTCTCCCCGTTTGAGCACCTCCTGCTTGCGCAGGGCGATGAGGGATTTTAGAAGGGCATGCTCACTGGATTGGTACCAGGGGCTGTTCCACTTCATGGGCTTGCGGTTAAAGGGATCGTTGCCCCCGGTCATAAAGACCTCGTCCCCGTAGTACAGCATGGGACAGCCCTGATAGAACAGCAGCGCCGCCTGTGCCATAAGCTGACGGTTCACATCCTCCCCCAAGGTGGTATAAAACCTGGCGATAT
>CAZPCH010000013.1:0-12900 GCA_964585055.1 uncultured Christensenella sp.
AGGCCACGGCGGAGAAGGTAGCCCGCATGAAGGCCAAGGGCATCAGCAAGACCGTGCGCGTGATGGTGCTGGGCATTCCCAACGTGGGCAAATCCACCTTTATCAACCGCATTGCAGGGGAAAATCGTGCCCAGACGGGGGACCGCCCCGGCGTCACCCGCAGTAAGCAGTGGGTGAAGGTGGGCCCCTATTTGGAGCTTATGGACAGCCCCGGACTGCTGTGGCCCAAGCTGGGGGATCAGGAGCAGGCAAGGCATTTAGCCTACATAGGCTCCATTAACGATGAGATTATAGACGTGGAGGAGCTGGCCGAGTGCCTCTTGCGGGATCTTTACGCCCTGTGCCCCCAGAAGCTGCTGGAGCGGTATCCAAAGTTGCTGATCAAAGAGGGGCAGGAGGACTTTACCTATCTGGAAGGGGTGGCACGGAGCAGAGGCTTCCTTCTTTCGGGAGGCGTAGCGGACATAGAGCGGGCGGCCCGGGTGACCCTGGACGAATACAGAGGGGGAAAGATTGCCCATGTGACATGGGAACAGCCCCCTGTTTCGGAGAAAAAGACGGAGAAAACCGAGGAAGCGGCGCAAGCACCCTCGGAGAACCCGGAAGCATAAGGAGGCTCTATGCGCATACCCGAAGAGGAGCGGCTGAGGCTGATTACGGAATATGACCGTCCCCTGTGGAATACCCCCGGGGTGGTGCTGGCCGGCATGGACGAGGTAGGCAGAGGGCCTTTAGCAGGGCCCGTGGTGGCGGGATGCGTAGTCATGCCCCCTGAGCCCCTGCTTAAATATGTCAACGACTCCAAAAAGGTTTCCCCCAAGCGGCGGGAGATGCTTTATGAGCAGATTAAGAATACGGCGCTGGAGTGCCGCACGGCCTGGGTGTGGCCGGAGGTCATCGATAGAATCAACATTCTGGAAGCCACCAAGCAGGCCTTTTGCGAGGCTTTTGCCGCCATGGAGCTGCCGGTGACGGACGTGATGATTGACGCTTTGACAAACCTTTCCATCCCCGCCCGCCAGCATTCCATGATTCACGGGGACGCCCTTTCCTATTCCATTGCCGCCGCCTCCATTTTGGCCAAGGTGGAGCGGGACAGATACATGGAAGCTCAGGACGCCCTGTATCCTCAGTACGGCTTTGCACGGAACAAGGGCTACGGCACGGCGGAGCACATGGCCGCCCTGCGGGAATACGGCCCCTGTCCCCTGCATCGGCGGAGCTTCATCCGCAAGCTCTGCCCGGAGGCGTGAGCATGGGCATCGGCCATCTTTTGGCGGGACAGAAGGGGGAGACGCTGGCGCTGAGGTATCTAAAGAAAAAGGGATATCGCCTTCTGGAAAAGAACTACCGCCACGGGCACCACGAGATTGATTTGATTATGGAGAGCCCTGAGGGGGCGGTGGTGTTTGTGGAGGTGAAGGCCCGCTCGGGGACGGCCTACGGACTGCCCAGAGAGGCGGTGGATGCTTCCAAACAGCGGTTCTTGCACTTGGCGGCCCAAAGCTACCTGCAGAGAAAGAATCTTTGGGAGCGGTTCTGCCGCTTTGATGTGATAGAAGTGTATCTATCCGAAAACCGAATTGAACATATTGTGAACGCTTTCTGACAACGGATTGCATAATTGGCCCCGGCTGTGCTATGATACAGAAAAGAGACTCGCAGAAAGCGGAGGGATAGTGTGAAGAAAAAATATTCGGTGATTATAGCCGCAGTGCTGTTGCTGGCATTGGGGCTGTGCGCCTGTTCACAGGGAGAAGGGGGAGAGGCGGAAGCTCTGCCCACGGCCTTTTCTTTCGTTTCCGGAGGAGAAAGCGGGATTCTGCAGGACTGGGACATCGTTTCCTATGAGAATGCCTACGAGGCCTCCCTTACGGAGGACGGGGCGGCCATGCTTTATTTGGAGGACGGGGACGATGTGCGCTATATCCGCACTGTGGAGGTGTCCGCCAACAGCCGCTATGTGCTCTCTGCCCAAATCAAAACGGAAGGCGTAGAAGGGGGACGGGGGGCAAACCTGTCCATCGATAACTACAGTTTGGATAAAAGCTGTGTTTACAGCGAAAGCTTATACGGGGACAACGACTGGACCCCTGTGTCCCTGTACTTTGAAACGGGGGACAAGCAGACCAAGGTCATTTTGGCACTGCGCTTGGGCGGTTACAGCGAAAACAGCACGGGCACGGTGTATTTTAAGGACATAACCCTGGACAAGGGCTTGGAGAGCGGTGCTGCTTATCAGGCCCTTACCCCTTGGGGCGGCAGCGGGGAGAGCGAGGAAGCTCAGGAGTGGGACGAGCAGACCTACAAGTCCCTGTTCTCCGCCCTGCTTTGGGCGGCGGTGCTGTCGGCCATCATCATGCTCTTCTGCTTCTACCGCCATCGGGAGGGAATCGAGGCCTACGATACCGAAGACAGAACCTATAAGGGACTTTTTGCGGCCATCCTCCTCTTCGGCTTTATTTTAAGACTGGTGCTGTGCCTGATTTTCAAGGGGCACGATACGGACATGAACTGCTTCATCGCCTGGGGGCAGTCCATCGCCAAGAACGGCACCTCCGCCTTTTATACGGCGGCGGGGCATGAGTGGTACGATTATCCCCCGGGGTACATGCTCTTTTTGGGCGGCTGGTCGGCGGTGCTGAATCTCTTCGGCGTGGAGGTCTACGGCAGTTTCGGACGGTTTTTGTACATGCTTCCCGCCATTATGGCGGACTTTGGGTGCGCCGCATTGCTGATGCAGTTTACCCGGGAGCAGGGAGGCACCAGAGGCAAGGCTCTGCTTTTGGGCGGGCTGGTGTATTTGAACCCGGCGCTGTTCTTCCTTTCCGGAGCATGGGGACAGATTGACTCCATTTTGACCTTCTTTTTGCTGTTGTCCTTCCTGCTTCTGTATAAGGAAAAGCGGGTGCTGTCGGGAGCGGTCTTCGGCTTTGCCGTATGCTTAAAGTGGCAGGCGCTGATGTTCGGCCCCGTGTACGCCCTGTTCCACCTGTTCTCTTTGGCGCCTTTGGAAGAGAAAAAGGTGTGGAAAAAGCTCTTGGGCACTCTGCTGGGGGCCTTGAGCGCCTTTGCCGTCATGCTTCTTTTGTCCCTGCCCTTTAAGGGGGAGCAGGATCTCTTCTGGATGGTGAACAAGTTCCTTTCCGCCAGCAGCGGCTACGATTACGCCACGGTGGAGGCCTACAACTTTATGGCCCTTCTGGGGGCAAATTGGGCTTCGGCCGAGAGTTCCTTTATGGACTTCCCCCTGAGCTACAAGGCCTTCGGCACCCTGTGCATTCTTCTATCCGTGGGATTCGGCGTGCTTTTGACGGCGGGAAGCACCCAAAGGGAATTAAAGCAGAAGCGGAATCTTTTGGATAACCGGGGAGCCATGTTCCTAACGGCCGCCGTGGTCATGGCGCTGATTTTCACCTTCGGCCACTACATGCACGAGCGGTACGTGGTGCCGGTGCTGGTGCTGCTGCTCTTTGCCTATGCCTATTATGGAGACAAGCGGCTGTTGGCGGCGGAGATGCTCTTCAGCTCCGTCACCTTCCTCAACGAGATGACCGCCATGTATGTGGTCAGTCAGGGGGCTATGGACATCGTCAGAGGCTCCGTGGAGCATAACTGGATTATCCGGCTTTGCGCCTTGGGAGAGGTGTGCGTGTGCTTGTATCTGGTGTACCTGTGCGTGGATCTCTGCTTTAGAATCCGCAAGGACAGGGAGGAAGGATCTTATTTAGAGAGCAGGGAATGGAACGAAGCCTTGGAGGAGGTGCTGAAAAAGTGAAGAACAAACAGACCGCTCCCATGAACCTTCAAAATCCCTTTGAAAAGCATGCCGATGAAAAGCTGGTGCGCATAGATAAAATCCTCCTGTGCATCCTGACGGCGGTGTACGGCCTCATTGCCCTTTTGAACTTGGGCACCTTGAATTTCCCCGACAGCGTATACTGCGGGGACACGGGGGACACCTTCACCTTGACCTTTGACGGCCCCGTCACCATTGGGGAAGTGTGGGGCAACGGGAACATTGCCGACGGCGCTTCCTTGACCTTTACCAACGAGGCGGGAGAAAGCCGAACCTACGAGCAGGATCAGGGGGACATGTTCAAGTGGCACAAGGAGTCCTTTGATTTTGTTACGGAGGGAACCCTGTATGCAGAGGCAGACGGGGCTGTGGCTCTCAACGAAATGGCCTTCTTTGACGAAAGGGGAAACCTGCTTGAAGTCACCGCTTCAAAAGGCGGAGAAAAACTGGTGGACGAGCAGGGCACCGTGCCCGAAAGCCCCGGCTACTTCAACGGCATGATTTTCGATGAAATCTACCATGCCCGCACAGCCTATGAGCATATTCACAATCTGTCCGTGTATGAGTGGACCCACCCGCCCCTTGGAAAGCTGATTATTGCGGTGGGCATTCTGATTTTCGGCATGAACCCCTTCGGCTGGCGGATTATGGGGACCCTCTTCGGTATCGCCATGGTGCCCATTATGTACGTCTTCGGCAAGCGCCTCTTTAAGCGCACGGACTACGCCCTGCTGGCGGCGGGACTGTGGGCCTTTGACTGTATGCACTTTACCCAAACCCGCATTGCCACCATCGACGTGTACGGGGTGTTCTTCATCCTGCTCATGTTTCTGTTCATGTATGAGTACATCCGCCGTCCCTATCTGACAACGCCCCTGAAGGAGAAGTTTAAGTATTTGACCCTTTCTGGCTTGAGCTTCGGGCTGGGGGTGGCCAGCAAGTGGATTGGCTGCTACGCAGGGGCAGGCCTGGCGGTGCTGTTCTTCGGCCATGTGATTGCGGCAGGCTGGAGGCTGTATAAGGAAAAGGAAAACGGGGAAGGGGCACAGGAAAAGAAGCTGTATTGGCGCATCACGCTGAAAACCGTTCTCTGGTGCTGTCTGTTCTTTGTGGCCATTCCTGCGGCCATCTATGCCCTGTCCTATCTGCCCTACTACCGCTATGAAGCATCTTCCCGGGGGGATTACGGAATCAAGGATGCCATAGAAACCCTCTTCTATTACCAGAAGATTATGTATAACTACCACAGCGGCCTTACCGCCACCCACATGTGCCAGTCCACCTGGTTCCAGTGGCCCTTTACCGCCAAGAGTGTGTGGTTCTATGTATCCGGCGGCAACGGCTGGATCTCCAACATCTCCAGCACGGGAAACCCGGCGGTGTGGTGGGTTAGCTCCGTAGGCGCCGTGTGCTTGCTTTTGGAGTGGGCTATGGGAAAACTGAAGAAGGATCCCGCTTTGCCCATGCTGCTGGTGGGGGTGCTGGCCAACTATTTGCCTTGGGTGCTGGTGTCCCGGTGTGTGTTCCTCTATCACTTCTTTGCCACGGTGCCCTTTATCCTTTTGGCCTCCGTGTATCTTTTGAAGCATCTGGAGGAGGGGAACAGCCGCTGGCGGCGCATAAAATGGATATGGCTGGGGATTGCCGTGGTGTACTTTGTGCTTATGTACCCGGCCGTCTCGGGGCTTCCTACCCCCATGTGGTACGCCGGTTTTTTGGAAAACGTACTGCCCACGGGGTATCTGTACTACGGTTGGGTATAAAAATCTGGGGATGCTTTTGCGGGCATCCCCGGCTTTGGATAGAGAGAAAGGCTTAGGCAGGACACTGCCGAAATGAGAAAGGAGGGGACAGTATGCAGCCACAGGCCATAAGATACGGTCTTAGCGGATTGAAAGGCATTACCGTACAGGTGGAAGCGGATATATCTCCGGGAATGGAGACCTATGAGACCGTGGTGATTACCGATGCGGCGGTAAAGGAGTCTCGGGAGCGGGTGCGCTCCGCCATCCGCAACAGCGGCTATCCCTATCCTGCCGCCCACATTACCGTGAGCCTTGCTCCTGCGGACGTGCGCAAGGAGGGCTCCGTATACGATTTGCCCATTGCCCTGGCTCTTTTGACCGCTCAGGGGCTCATTCCCCCTCAGCCCCTTCTTCAGGCGGCGGTGCTGGGGGAGCTGTCCCTGAACGGAACGGTGCGCCCCGTCAACGGGGTGCTGCCCATGGTCATAGAGGGGCGGAAAAAGGGCATTACCACCTTTATCGTCCCCAAAGAAAATGGGGAGGAGGCGGCCTGCGTGGAGGGCGTGCAGATTCTGCCTGTGCAAACGCTGGCGGATGCGGTGGACTTTCTCAAGGGAGAAAAGGTCATTGCGCCCTTAAAGAAGCCCCCCTTCAGCCGGGAGGAACTGGTGTACACCACGGACTTTTCCGACATTCGGGGACAGGCGGCGGCCAAGCGGGCGGCGGAAATCGCCGTGGCGGGGGGACACAACCTGCTTTTGTGCGGCACCCCCGGCTCAGGGAAAACCATGCTGGCCAGAGCCATTCCCTCCATTTTGCCGGAACTGACCTTTGAAGAAGCCCTGGAGATCACCCAGATTCACTCCCTTATGGGACAGCGGGGGCTGGTGCGGGAGCGTCCCTTCCGTGCCCCGCATCACGGCGCCTCTGCGGCGGCGCTGGTGGGCGGCGGCGCCAAGGCACTGCCGGGAGAAATCTCTTTGGCCCACTTGGGCGTGCTGTTTTTGGACGAGTTCCCCGAGTTTCAGCGGGGCGTGCTGGAGAGCCTGAGACAGCCTTTGGAGGACGGAAGCATTACCGTCAGCCGTGCCACGGCCAGCGGCACATACCCGGCGGCCTTCACCTTGGTGGCGGCCATGAATCCCTGCCCCTGCGGGAACAGAGGCTCCAGAACCAGACGCTGTACCTGCACCCCCGTACAGATACAGCGGTACTGCAAGCGCCTGAGCGGGCCCTTGCTGGATCGAATCGACATTCAGATGGAGATGCACGAGGTGCCCTTGGAGGAGCTGACCCTGAAAAAGAAGGGGGAGCCTTCCTCCGCCGTGCGGGAGCGGGTTAACGCCGCCAGAGAACGCCAGCGCAGCCGTTTTGCAGGGGAGGACATTTATACCAACGCCCGCATGAACGTTCGACAACTGGATGTTTACTGTCCCCTGAGTCCCCAGTGCGAGCTGCTGTTGAAGAAGGCCTTTGCCAGCATGCAGCTTTCCGCCCGTGCCTACCAGCGCATACGGAAGGTGGCCAGAACCATTGCGGATTTGGAGGGGAAGGAGGCCATTGAGCCCCAGCACCTTTCCGAAGCCATACGCTACAGAGCCCTGCCCTTGCTTCAGGAGGAAATGTAATGGACGAACAGGATCGCCTTATACTCTGGCTCCACTACGGTACGGAGCTGAACTACAAGCTCTTTGAAAAGATTCGGGAGGAGTACTTCTATCTGGAGGAAGCTTTGGAGGACGTGCAGAAGGGGAACTTTGCCCGTTTTCCCGAAAAGATGAAGGAGCATGTGAAAAGCCGCCTGATTGAGGCCTCCAAGCCCGGCTTCATGGACAGGTACTGCGGCTGGATGGACAAGAAGGGGGTGGGCATCCTCACCTCCGATGCATACAATTATCCCTCCCTCCTCAAGCAGATTTCCGACCCGCCCCCCGTGCTTTTTTACCGGGGACAGTGGGAGGGCGACCCCCAGCTTCCCGTTGCTTTGGTGGGCACCAGACGGTGTACGGAGTATGGGAAGGAGGCCGCAAGAAAGTTCGGCAAGGAGCTGGCCGGGGCAGGCGCCACGGTGGTAACGGGCATGGCCACGGGCATTGACGGCTACGGGGCTTTGGGAGCGCTGGAGTGCAAGGAAGCGGAGTTCCCCGTCATCGGGGTGCTGGGCTGCGGCATCGACGTGGTGTATCCAAAGGGCAACGAAAAGCTTTATGAGGCCGTGGCGGCAAGGGGATGTTTGATGACGGAGTTTCTTCCCAAGACGCCGCCTCTGGGGCGGAATTTCCCCATCCGAAACAGGATTATCAGCGGTCTCAGCCAGGGAACCATTGTGGTGGAGGCGGGAGAAAAGAGCGGCGCCTCCATTACGGCGGGGCTGGCGCTGGAGCAGGGACGGGAGGTCTTTGCCCTGCCCGGGCGCATCAGCGACCCTATGAGCGCAGGCACCAACCGCATGATTCGGCGGGGCGAGGCCAGGCTCATTACCTCTGTGCAGGAGGTGCTGGAGGAGTTTGGCATGGACTACGGCGGGGAGGAAGTCCCCGTGGTGAACTTCAAGGATTTAGCGCCCCTTGAAAAACAGATCTATCGGCTTTTGTCGGAAGGGGAGAAAAACGAGGACGAACTCATGGAAGAATTGGATTGTCCCGTGGGAGAATTGATTTCCACCTTGACAGCCATGACTTTTTCGGGAATAATGAAACAGTTGCCCGGCGGCGTGTATGCGCTGGATACCATGGCCGTCCGAGTGGTGTATTAATATGGTAAAGGAAAGGTTCTCGGGTGCATTCTTTTCATAAAGGCGCCGGGAACGGAAGATAGAAGAAAAAAGGACAGTAAAACTATGGCAGAAGCATTAGTCATTGTAGAGTCCCCGGCCAAGGCCAAGACCATCGGCAAGTATCTGGGGAGCAAGTATAAGGTGATTGCCAGCAACGGGCACATTCGGGATCTGCCCAAGAGCCAGTTGGGCGTGGATACGGAAAACGGCTTCGTCCCCAAGTATATTACCCTGCGGGGACGGGGGGACGTGCTGGAGAACATCCGCAAGGAGGCCAAAGAGGCCAAGACCATCTATCTGGCAACGGACCCTGATCGGGAGGGAGAGGCCATCTCCTGGCATCTGGCGGAGATACTGAAGCTGGATCCCAAGAGCAAGTGCCGCATTGAGTTTCACGAAATCACCTCTGCGGCGGTGAAGGGCTCCATCAAAAAGGTGCGCTCCATCAACATGGATTTGGTGGACGCCCAGCAGGCACGGCGGGTGCTGGACAGACTGGTGGGGTATAAGATCAGCCCCATTCTCTGGGCCAAGGTGCGCAAAGGTCTGTCCGCAGGCCGGGTGCAGTCCGTAGCCACCCGCATTATTTGCGATCGGGAGGAAGAGATCAACGACTTCGTTCCCGAGGAATACTGGAGCATCGTCGCCCATCTGGGTGAAAAGAAGACCTTCGAAGCCCGCTTCTACGCCCTCAACGGCAAGAAGGAGCTTCACTGCAAGGAGGACGCCGACGAGGTGCTGGCGGCCATTGAGGGAAAGCCCTTTGTGGCCGGGGACATTAAGGTGGCCGAAAAGCGCCGCCACGCCGCCCCGCCCTTTACCACCTCCAGCCTGCAGCAGGAGGCCTCCAGAAAGCTGAACTTCATTGCCAAGAAGACCATGCTCATTGCCCAGAAGCTCTATGAGGGCATGGAGATTGGGAAAAAGGGCCCTGTGGGTCTGATTTCCTATATCCGTACGGACTCCGTGCGGGTGGCCAAGGAGGCTCAGGAGGCGGCCAGAGAACACATTCTCTCCGCTTACGGGGAAGCCTATGTGCCCAAGACCCCCAACGTGTACAAGGGACGCAAGGAAGCGCAGGATGCCCACGAGGCCATTCGCCCCACGGATTTGAAAAACGACCCCAAGTCCATTAAGCCCTACCTCTCCAACGATGAGTATAAGCTTTACAAGCTCATTTACGACCGCTTTTTGGCCAGCCAGATGGCGGACATGGTCTATGAAGCCACCCAGGTAAACTTTACCTGCGGGGAAGCCCAGTTCCGCTCCACGGGCAACCGCACCCTGTTCCCAGGGTATACCGCCGTGTATACGGAGGGACGGGACGACCAGCAGGAGGAGGCGGGACAGCTTCCCGCCATTGCCCAAGGGGACAGCTTCATGGCCAAGAAGATTGACTGCGACCAGCGCTTTACCCAGCCCCCCGCCCGGTTTACGGAGGCCACTTTGGTCAAGGCGCTGGAGGAAAAGGGCATCGGCCGTCCTTCCACCTATGCGCCCACCATCTCCACCATTGTAGATAGAGGCTATGTGCTTCGGGAGAAGAAGGTGCTTATGCCTACGGAGCTTGGCTTTGTGGTCACCAAGCTTATGAAGGACAACTTTTCCGACATTGTGGACGTGGCCTTTACCGCCGGTATGGAGGAAAAGCTGGATGAGGTGGAGGAAGGCAAGCAGCAGTGGCAGCAGGTCATTTCCGGCTTCTACGGCCCCTTTAAGGCGACCCTGGAGCAGGCGGAAAAGAGCATCGAAAAGGTGAAGCTGGAGGACCCCGTGTCCGATGTTCCCTGCGAGCTGTGCGGGGCCATGATGGTCATTAAGGACGGCCGCTTCGGCAAGTTTTTGGCCTGCCCCAACTTCCCCAAGTGCCGCTGCACCAAGGCTATTTTGGAGAAGATTGACGTTCTGTGCCCCAAGTGCGGGGGAGACGTAGTGAAAAAGCGCACCAAGAAGGGAAAGACCTTCTATGGCTGCAGCCGGTATCCCGAATGCGACTTTGTCAGCTGGGATAAGCCCGTGAACAAGAAGTGTCCCAAGTGCGGGCAGATGCTTATTCAGCGTATGGGACGCAACGGCCCCTTTGTGGCCTGTCCCGACAGGGAGTGCGGGTATATCCTGCGCAGCGGCAAAAAGGCGGACGAGAAGGAAGAGTAAATAGGACGGAGGCGAAGAGCCTTTATAAGACGGAAAGGGCAGTATGAACGAGAGAGTTACGGTAGTGGGCGCCGGTCTGGCGGGATGCGAGGCGGCTTGGCAGCTGGCACAGCGGGGGCACAGGGTGCTTCTGCAGGAGATGAAGCCGGAGAAGATGACCCCGGCTCACCACAGCGGGGATTTTGGGGAACTGGTATGCTCCAACTCCCTGCGCTCGGATCGGCTGGAAAACGCCGTGGGACTGCTCAAGGAGGAACTGCGCCGTCTGGACTCTCTTATTTTGGCCTGCGCCGATGAGACCCGTGTGCCTGCGGGAGGCGCTCTGGCGGTGGATAGAGAGGGATTTTCCGCCCGTATTACGGAAAAAATCAAGAGCCATCCCTTGATTGAGGTGCAGGCGGGTGAGGTTACTTCCATTCCCGAGGATCCCTGCATCATCGCCACGGGGCCCTTGACCAGCGATGCTTTGGCGGAGGAGATTGCCGCCTTTGCCGGCTCCTCTTTGCATTTTTACGATGCCGCCGCGCCCATTGTCTATAAGGACAGTCTGGACATGAACCGTGTGTACGCCGCTTCCCGCTATGGGCGGGGAGAGGATTACCTCAACTGCCCCATGAACAGAGAGGAGTACTTCACCTTCTATCGGGCACTGATGGAGGCGGAAACGGCCCCTCTTCATGCCTTTGAGACTCCCAGAGTCTTTGAAGGGTGCATGCCTGTGGAGATTATGGGCAAGCGGGGGGAGCTGACCCTGGCCTACGGCCCCATGAAGCCTGTGGGGCTGGAGATTGACGGGGTCATGCCCTTTGCCGTGGTGCAGCTTCGGCAGGACGATAAGGACGGGCGGCTGTACAATCTGGTGGGCTTCCAGACCAATTTGAAGTTCGGGGAGCAGAAGCGGGTCTTCTCCTTGATTCCGGGCTTGGAAAAGGCGGAGTTTGCCCGATACGGGGTTATGCATCGGAACACATTTTTGAATTCTCCCGGCTTTTTGCACTGGGATTACTCGGTTAAGAACCGTCCCCTGCTGTACTTTGCGGGGCAGATGACCGGGGTGGAGGGGTATGTGGAGTCCGCCTCCTGCGGGCTTATGGCCGCTTTGTCCCTTCACGCAAAGCTTATGGGAAAGGAGCCTGTGGACTTTACGGACAGAACCGCCATCGGCGCCTTGGGGCACTATGTGTCCGGGTATGCGGGCAAGGATTTCCAGCCCATGAACGTGACCTTCGGCATTATGGAGCCCTTGGAGAAGAAGATCCGCAACAAGCAGCAGCGCTGCGCCGCCATTTCCGAGCGGGCGCTGTCGGTTTTGGAGGAGAAAAAGGCGCTTTTGTAAGCGGGCGCTTTTTTCGGATAGTTTTTAAAAGAAAACGCATAGGGTATAGGGTACGAAAGGAGAGAAACCCTATGCGCATACGAAACAGACTTGTAAAAGCGGCGGCGTGGGCTTTGTGCCTGTGCCTGAGCGTGACGGCGCTGGCCGAGACCCTGCCTCCTTATCCGGACGGCTGCGACGATCCGAACATGACCCCTGCCCCTCCCTATTGGCTGGAGGACGGAGAGCCTGAGGAAACCTGTCTGCCCACGGAAGCCCCCAAGGGGGAGGAAGATGCCGCTGCAGAATCGCCCTTGGACTACTGGCAGGAAAAGAACATCCGCACCCCCTTGCCTACCTTGCCCCCTGTGCCCACCCCGGAGCCGGAGACGTCGGAATATGAGCGGCTCTTCGGGGTAACGGAGGAGGAGCTGGTGCTGGCGGCGCGGGTGGCCTATTTGGAGGCGGGGAGCAAGGAAAACGGCGTAAAGGCCGTGCTGTCCGTCATCTACAACCGCTGTATGGCGCCCCGCTTTGGGGGCGAGGCCACCACCATTGAGACGGAGGTTTTCCGCAAGGGACAGTTCTCCGTGGTGCATCACAAGCGGTTTGACAAGATTCAGCCTCCCGACGAGTACGTGGAGCTGGCACGGGAAGTGTTTTACGAAGGAAAGCTGTATCTTCCCGAAAATATATTGTTTTTCTGCGCCCGCAGGCTGGGAAAGAACTGGGGCGGCAGAAAGTTTTACAAGGACATTGGCGGAAACCTGTTCTTCTACGGCCGTACCGATTGAGGGCCGGGGGAGAGCGGGAACTCCCCTCATTTATAGAAATCAACGAAGAAAGTGAAGTATATGCCATGCGAAAGAAAAAGAATGCAGGATTAAAAATCATTCCCCTGGGAGGCATGGGGGAAATCGGAAAGAATATGACCTTGCTGGAGTGCGGGGAGGATATTCTGATTATCGACTGCGGCATCGCCTTTCCCGACGACGATATGCCGGGCATCGATGTGGTCATTCCCGACATGACCTATTTGGAGGAGAATGCCCAGAATATACGGGGCATACTCATTACCCACGGCCATGAGGATCACATCGGCGCCGTTCCC
>CAZPCH010000014.1:0-12387 GCA_964585055.1 uncultured Christensenella sp.
GTTCGCAAAGCGAACCCGCCCCCCATCCCCGCTCCCATCTCCGTCTTTTCAAAGGCGGCAAAATGGAGTATACTGTAAGCCAAGTATCCAAAATCGGAAAGGACATCCATGAAATATCTGAAGGAATACTTCAAACGGTACAAGCGGGAGAGCATTCTGGCGCCTTTGTTCAAGATGCTGGAGGCCTGCTTTGACCTCATCGTCCCCCTTGTGGTGGCCGACATCATCAATGTGGGCATTGCTTCCAACGACAAAACCTATATTCTGACCCGCTTTGCCCTGCTGCTGGGCATGTCCCTGCTGGGGCTTTTGTGCAGTTTTACCGCCCAGTGGTTTTCGGCCAAGGCCGCCACAGGCACCGCCGCCGCTTTGCGTATGCGCCTGTTGGACAAAATCCAGTCCCTGAGTTTGACGGAGCTGGACGGCATGGGCGTTCCCACTCTCATCACCCGCATGACCAGCGACGTCAATCAGGTGCAAAACGGCATGAACCTGTTTTTGCGCCTGTTCCTGCGCAGTCCCTTTATCGTCATCGGCGCCATGGTCATGGCCTTCTCCATTGACCGCCGCCTGTCCCTCATCTTTTTGGGGGTCATTCTGGTGCTGTTTGTCATCGTAGGGGGCGTAATGTATTTGAGCAACCCCCGCAACCGGGAGGTGCAGAAAAAGCTGGACGGCATCACCGCCGCCACCCGGGAGAGCCTGCAGGGGGTGCGGGTCATCCGTGCCTTCGGCCGTGAAAAAGCGGAAAGCGAGGGCTTTTCCGCCCGCAATCAGGCCTTGACCCAAGCCCAGCTTCGGGTCAGCCGTATCACCTCCTTGCTGAACCCCTTGACCTATGTGGTCATCAACGGCGCCATCATTGCCCTTTTGTATCTGGGCGCCCAAAGGGTCAACGGCGGTCTGCTTCTTTCGGGAGACGTCATCGCCCTCATCAACTACATCTCCCAGATTCTGGTGGAGCTGGTGAAGCTTGCCAATCTGGTGGTCTCCTTGAGCAAGGCCATGGCGGGCATGGGGCGTCTTGAGGAGGTGCTGGACATGGAAAGCTCCATGGACTTTCCCGGCGCCGTCTCGGATAAAACCGCTTTTGAAGCCGTCCGTTTTGACCACGTCTCCCTCCATTATCAGGGAGCCGGGGCAGAAGCCCTTACGGACATCTCCTTTTCCGCCAAGCAGGGGGAGATTATCGGCGTCATCGGCGGCACGGGCAGCGGCAAAAGCTCTTTGGTGCAGTTGATTCCCCGCTTTTATGATGCTTCCGCCGGCACGGTCTCTCTCTTCGGCCAGCCCGTACAAAACTGGGACAAGACCGCCCTGCATAAGACTGTTGCTTTGGTGGATCAAAAGCCCCGCCTCTTTAAGGGCACCATCCGCTCCAACATGCTTTGGGGGAAGGAGGACGCCTCCGACGAGGATATCTGGCAGGCACTGGAGATTGCCCAGGCGGCGGAATTCGTCCGCCAAAAGCCCCTTGGGCTGGACGAGCCCGTGGAGCAGGAGGGGAACAACCTTTCCGGCGGGCAGAAGCAGCGGCTGACCATTGCACGAGCCCTGCTTACCGGGGCGGATATCCTCATTTTGGACGACTCCGCCTCCGCTTTGGACTACGTCACCGACGCCGCTTTGCGCAAGGCCCTTCGCACCCTGCCTCAGCAGAAAACTTTGTTCATTGTCAGCCAGCGGACGGGCTCCATTGCCCACGCCGACAAGATTCTGGTGCTGGACGAGGGCCAGCTTACGGGCTGCGGCACCCACGAGGCATTGCTGGTTTCCTGCCCGGTATACAAAGAAATTTACGACAGCCAGTTTAAAAAGGAGGAGGTTTGAGCCATGAAGCAAAAATCATTCGGTTCCTTCAAACGGGTGCTGCCCCTGCTGAAGCCCTACCGCCTTTTGGTGCTGGGAACGGTGCTGTGCGCCCTTGTGTATGTGGCGGGCACCCTGCTGATCCCCATTTTCTCCGGCAACGCCATTGACTATATGCTGGGGGAGGGGCAGGTGGAGATGAAGCCCATTCTGCAAGCCGCCCTGCTGATTGCTTTGACCGCCGCCCTGTCTGCCCTGTGCCAGCACTTGCTGGCACTGTGCAACAACAAGGTCACCGTCTATGTGTGCAGGGATCTGCGCAGCCGCATCAACGAAAAGCTCCACCGCTTGCCTCTGTCCTATCTGGACGCCCATCCCCTTGGGGACTTGGTCAGCCGCATGGTGTCCGACGTGGACACCTTTGCCGACGGTTTGCTCATGGGCTTTACCCAGCTTTTTTCCGGGGTGCTGACCATTGCCTCCGTGCTGGGAATTATGATATACCTGAACCCGCTCATCGCCCTGACCGTGGTGGTGCTGACCCCCTTGTCCATCTTTGTGGCTCGGTTTATTACCACCCGCACCCACCGCTTCTTTAGGGAGCAGGCCGTAGTGCGGGGGGAGCAGACCGCTCTGGTCAACGAGCTTATGGGGGGACAGCGGGTGGTCAAGGCCTTTGGTCATGAGGAAAAGAGCCGTCAGGAGTTTGCCGAGGTCAACGAAAGACTGCAGAAAGCCTCCCTGTACGCCACCTTTTTCTCCAGCCTGACCAACCCCTCCACCCGTCTGGTGAACAACATCGTGTACGCCGTGGTCACCCTCATCAGCGCCCTTACCGCCCTTGGCGGGGGACTGTCCGTGGGGCAGCTCAGCGTCTTCCTCAGCTATGCCAGCCAGTACGCCAAGCCCTTCAACGAAATCAGCGGGGTCGTTACCGAACTGCAGAACGCCTTGACTTGTCTGGAGCGCATCTATGCCCTGCTGGAGGAAGAGGATCAGGTGCCCGAGCAGGTGCCTGCCCAAAGCCCCCTTCCTGAAGGAAAGGTGGAGCTGGAGGGGGTGTGCTTCCGCTATGTGCCGGAGCGTCCCCTTATTGAGAATTTGAACCTCCATGTTTCGCCCGGCCAGCGCATTGCCATCGTGGGCCCAACGGGGTGCGGAAAGACCACCCTCATCAACCTGCTCATGCGCTTCTATGACGTAAACGAGGGCAGCATTCGGGTGGACGGAGCGGACATCCGCTCCATGGCCAGAAAGGATCTGCGCAGCCGCTACGGCATGGTGCTTCAGGACACCTGGCTGTGTACGGGCACCGTGAGGGAGAACATCGCCTACGGCCGTCCCGACGCTTCGGAGGAGGAGATCATCGCCGCCGCCAAGGCCGCCCACGCCCACGGCTTTATCCGCCGTCTGCCCCAGGGGTACGATACCATGCTGGCGGAAAACGGAAGCGGGCTTTCCGTAGGGGAAAAGCAGCTTTTGTGCATCGCCCGGGCTATGCTCACCCGTCCCGCCATGCTGATTCTGGACGAAGCCACCAGCTCCATCGACACCCGTACGGAGCTGAAGATTCAGTCCGCCTTTGCGGCCATGATGAAGGGGCGCACCAGCTTTATCGTAGCCCACCGCCTGTCCACCATTCGGGAGGCGGATGTGATTCTGGTTATGAAGGACGGAAAGATCATCGAGCAGGGGAGCCATGAAAGCCTGCTGAAACAGCAGGGCTTTTACGCCGCCCTGTACAACAGCCAGTTCGCCGCCGTATAAACAAGAGAAGACAGAAGCAAACAGGAGGAGCATCCATGGGAAAATATGTGATTCGCCGCAGCGGAAAGGGCATACGCTTTTTGCTCAAGGCCGCCAACGGGGAGATCATCGGTCAGAGCGAAGGGTATTCCTCCGTGGCCGTGTGCAAAAAGGGGCTGGAAAGCGTCCGCCGCAATGCACCCGAGGCGGGGCTGGCGGATCTTACCCGTGAGGAAAGCCCCTCCTGCCATAACCCCCGGTTTGAAATGTACAAGGACAAGGCCGGGGAATACCGCTTCCGCCTGCGGGCTCGGAACGGGAAGATTATTCTTACGGGGGAGGGGTACAAGCAACGGGCAGGGTGCCTTAACGGCATTGCCAGCGTGCAGAAAAACGCCCGAAGCCCTCTGGGGGAGGAATAATTTATGCTGTATCTAAAGCCTTTGAATGCGGAGGACAGGGAAAAGGAGTATGCCTTTTTCCAGACACTGCCTCCCGAAAACGGGTTTATGAACCCCTTTTACGGCATTTCCTACGATGCCTTTTTGGCCCGTCTGCCGGAGTATCTGGCCTATGCACGGGGAGAAAAACTGTCCCCCGGGCGGGTAGCCGCCACCACCGCCCTTTTGTGGGAGGAAGATGAGATTGTGGGCATGTTCAGCCTGCGGCACTATTTGAATGAGGCCTTGCGGGCAGGGGCGGGGCACATAGGCTGCGCCATCCGCCCGGATTTGCGGGGGCGGGGGTATGCAAAGGCAGGTCTGAAGCTGGCCATGGAGTATCTGCGGGGACTGCCGGACTTTGACGGGGAAGAGATTCACCTGTCCTGCAACAAGGACAATACCCCCTCTCTGAAGACCATGCTGGCCTGCGGGGGCTACATCCACCACACGGGCCCCGGGCGGTACTTCGTGCGGATTCCGTGAGGGGCGGCGGTTCGCAGGGCGAACCCTTGACAAAAGCGGGGGAGCGGAACGCTCCCCCGCTTTTGCCAAGAGAAGGGCTTTGCCCTTCCGCCGCCCCCTCCCCCGCAAAATGTCGCAAACTTGTAAAATCTTTCAAAAAGGCAGGTTTGTACACAAAAAAGTCACACACAGGGCCAATATCTATGATACAATACAATTACCATCAAACTGCCTCACTATGAGAGACGGATGGAGAGGAGGAAGAATATGAAGAAACGCTTTATTGCATGGCTTCTGTGTCTGTGCATGCTTTTCACGCTGATTCCGGCTGCGGCTTTTGGGGAGGAAGAAGTACCCCCGGCGGCAGAGGAGGAGTCCGGGTTTGCAACGGCGGAAGAGCCTGCAGAAGAACCGGCGGAGGAGCCTGCTGCGCCTTTGAGCGTTACCTCCGGAGAGTTCTGGAAGGTGGAGGAGAACACCCTGACCATTACGGGGGAGATGGTGTACTCCGGCGACGCCCCCTGGCTGGAGCTGAAGGACAGCATTGAGAGCGTAGTCATTGCAGAGGGCGTGACCGCCATTCCCGAAAAGGCTTTTGCGAATCTTTCCAATTGCGTTAAGGTGCGGATTCCTGCCTCTGTCGCTTCCATTGGGGACAACGCATTTTTGAACATGGGCAAGGAGGCGGCAATCTATCAGGTGCGGCTGTTCACGGGATACACCCAGGCGCAAACCGAGAGCTGGACCGTGGCGGACTACGAGAAGTACGGCCTTGTATATACCAGAACCACCCTTGCCTACGAGCATTATGACGAAACCAAGCATTCCTATACCCATGAGTTTACCCGAGAGTCCACCTGCGACGTCCAGGGATTTATTGGGAAGGAATGCTGCTGCGGAGAATTCACCACGGTGGATATGCTGCCCCTGAAGGCGCATACCCCCGAGACCATTGCCGCCGTGCCCGCCACATGTACGGAAAAGGGCAAGACGGAGGGCAGCAAGTGCTCCGTCTGCGGCACCGTGCTGGTAGAGCCCAAGGTGACGGACCTGGCCGACCACACCCCCGTGGCCGTGCCTGCCAAAGAGCCAACGGACCTAACCGACGGACACAAGGCGGGCACCAAGTGCTCCGTCTGCGGAAAGATCCTCTCCGGCTGTGAGACCGTAAGCAGCCCCTCCATCGCCCAGCGGGGCACCCTGGATACGGACAAAGGCAAGGACGCAGTTTCCTGGGTCATCAACAAGGACGGCGTTCTGTATGTCACCGGCACGGGGGCCATTACCAAGGAACATCCTTGGAGTGCCTACCGGGACAACATCACCAAGGTCATTATAGCCGAGGGCATCACGGGTCTGCCAGTGAAAGCCTTCCGCAAGTTTAAAAACTGCGACACCATCTGCATCCCCGCCTCCGTTGCCGCCATCGGAGATGGCGCTTTTGCGGAAATCGGCTCCGCCAAGGAGGAGAAGGGCGGTCATGCGGTGCTGTATACCGCCTATACCAAGGAGCAGGTGGAAAAGTGGGACAGCAAGGAGCGGGAGCGGCTGGCTCTGCCAGAAAAAGCTCTTGTAGTCTATGACCACTACGATCCCGACACCCACACCCACTGGGGCGACCCCGTCATCTATGCCAGCTGTAAGGAGCCCAGAAGAAAGGAACGGGTCTGCCTGTGCGGTGCGGTGGAAGTGATGGAGACCTATCCTCCCCTGCCCCACACTTTGGAGACCCTGCCGGGCAAGGCGGCCACCTGCTTGGAAAAGGGCTTGACCGAAGGGGAAAAATGCTCCGTTTGCGGCACCGTCACCAAGGAGCAGGTGGAGATTGAAGCCCTGCCCCACACCGTCGTAGAGGTAAAGGAAAAGCTGCCTACCCTCACGGAGGACGGACATACGGCGGGCACCAAGTGCTCCGTCTGCGGCACGGTGCTTACGGGCTGTGAAGTGCTTAAGACCGCCGACGTTGCTTACTCCGGAATCGTGCTTACGGACGAAGGCAATGCCCAGTGGGCTCTGTATGAAAACGGTCTGCTGACCATCACCTCCGGCAAGGGCAACATCAAGGAAGCCCCCTGGCTGTCCTATGAGAGCAAGGTGCACATTAAGACCGTGGTGGTTTGCGACGGCATCACCGGTCTGCCGAAGGGGGCCTTTAAGGACTGTAATCGGCTGACCACCGTTTCTTTGCCCCAGACTTTGACCGCCGTAAGCGCAGAAGCCTTCTACGGCTGTGATCAGATTGAGGAGATGTATCTGCCCAACGTTACCTCCATCGGCGATAGCGCTTTCTATAAGTGCTCCAAGCTGGAGAAGCTGACTCTGGGCAAGAACCTGAAGACCATCGGCAACAGCGCCTTCTATTACTGCAAGGCACTGAAAACCGTCAGCCTTCCCGAGGGACTGGAGACCATTGGGGAGTATGCCTTCCAGAAGTGTACCAAACTTAACTCCATCTCCATTCCCAACAGCGTAAAGAGCATGGGCAAGGGCGCCTTTATGGGCTGTACCGAGTTGGCTGCCGTGTCCGTGGGCACGGGGCTGGCCCAGATTAAGGAAGAGGTGTTCTCCGGGGACAAGCACATAAAGACCGTTACCTTGCACAACTCCCTTACCGTGGTGCGGGACGGCGCTTTTACGGGCTGTACGGATCTGGAGACCGTCCGCTACTACGGCACGGAAGCCCAGTGGAAGGACATGCTCATCGGCCTAAACAACGAGCCGCTTACCGGCGCCTCCTTTGTCTACCTGTATAAGGAAACCACCCCCGGAAAGGTCACGCTGGATCTTACCGGCACGGGGCTGGAAGGAAAGACCGTATATATCGACGGCATTGCTTATACCGGTGAGGACCGTATTAAGGGAGAGAAGGTTTCCATCACCTTGTCCGGCAGCAGTGCCAAAACGGCCGTGATTTATACTTGGAACAAAGTGGGCGACGATGTAGACCCCCACGAAAAGTACCCCACCGCCATGTATGTGTGGGTACTGCATCAGGAGGGCGGGGTGTATGTGTCCACCCGCATGAGCGCTTTGGACAACATCCTCTCCTACGCCGGCTCCTCCATCCGCATCACCGGCAAGAAGGGCATCCGCATGATTACCGCCGTGCCCAAGGCCGCCAAGACCGCTTTGACGGGGAGCAAGGGCTACCACGGCTATACTCTGCTGGAGTACGGCACCATCGTAGCCTGGGCGGAGGATCTCAAGGGGGACGATCTGGTGCTGAGCACCCCCAACGTCAAGGGCGGGCAGGCCTACAGCAAGGCGGCCAACAAGGACGCCGTGTATAAGAAGAACGGGTCTCAGGTGCAGTACACCAACGTGCTGGTGGGCTTGACCGATGAGAACTGCAAGCCCGACTTGGTCATGCGCCCCTACATGATTCTCAAGGACGCTTCCGGGCGGGAGATCACCCTGTACGGCGGCCCCGTGCAGAGGAGCATCGGCTTCATCGCCTATCAGAATCGGGCGGCCTTTAAGAGCGGCACCCCTTCCTACGAGTATATCTGGAGCATCATCCATGCGGTGTACGGCGATAAATACGACACCGAATACCAGCGCTAAGGAGGCTTTCCCATGAAAAGAATTTCTCTGATTTTGCTGTGCGCCCTGCTGCTGTTGGCACTGGGCTGCGGCAATGAAAACAAAGAGGCCGATCCCACTCAGGCCCCCACCCAGGTGCCTACCCAGGTGCCTACGGAGGTGCCCGTGGTGACCCAGGTGCCTACGGAACCCCCCACCCCCGAACCCACGGAAACCCCTGAGCCCACCGCCGAGCCTACGCCCACGCCGACCCCCGCTCCCTCCGGAGACCCTGCCGTGCTGAAGGCCGACAACATCGGCTTGCTGGCAGGCACCGCTAAGGAAGGGGACGTGCTGGAAATCCTCGGCGAGGAAGGGGACTATTACCTCGTCAATCTGGACGGGGAAACCGCCTTCATCTATAAGAAGATGGTGAAGCTGGAGGGCGAGGCCGCTTTTGACCAGTGGAAGGGCTATGCTCAGAAGGGCGCCGCAGTCAACGACTCCCCCTATATGGACGGGAAAAATCTGAAGACCCTCAGCCGCAACGCCAGCGTGACCGTAAAGGCGGACTTGGGGGATGTTCTTCTGGTGGAAGCCGGAGGCAAAACCGGCTATATGCACCTGCGGGACGTAAGCAAGAGCAAGATTAAGTCTTCCGGCTCTTCCTCCTCCGGCGGTTCTTCCGGCGGCGGCTCTACGGGAAATGACGGAGACGACATTGAGCTTTCCAACCGGGGCACGCTGGGGGGCATCGTCCGCCTGAGCAGCACCGCCAAGTATCCTACTTCGGGCACCGTGCTTGCCGAAGGCGCAGAGCTGTACTACTGCATTATGAGCAGTAGCCAGCCTTTGACGGTTATCCCCGCCGACGGCGAGAATAAAGGTATGAAGGCCGTGCTGTACAACGGCTATGTAGGCGCCGTGCCTGAGGAGCTGGTGCGCATGGACAGCGACAAGCCCTTTGAACAGTGGACGGGCTACGCCAAGGCCGACGCCAAGGCCTACGAAACCTATCGGAAGCTGGGGGACGTGAAGGAATTGGACAAGAACACGGAGATCACCGTGACGGATCAGATCGGCAAGCTGTACGTGGTGAAGATTGGCGGCAAGACCTACTTTATGGAGGGAGACGACATCAGCAAGACCAAGCTCAAGTCCTCTTCTAAGGGAAGCGGCGGCTCTTCTTCCGGCGGCGGAGACGAGTGGACGGATCCCGTGCTCTAAAGCATACACAAAAGCAAACCGCTCCGAGGGCAGCCTTCGGGGCGGTTTTTGTCTAAAGAATTTCCATTGTGTTCACACGGGGCGAACCCCTGTGTGCTATAATAAGCAGGCAACTTTTCATCCCGGGAGGGGACACCCATGAAGACTGTAGGCATTCTGGGGGGCATGGGCCCTCTGGCCACCGCCGATTTATATACCAAAATTATTTTATCCACTGCCGCCGCAGGGGACGGGGAGCATGTGCCTTTGCTGATCAGCAGCCGCCCCGATATTCCCGACAGAGCCGCCTCCATTGACGGACGGGGAGAAAGCGCCCTGCCCGCTTTAAAAGAGGAAGCCAGGCGTCTGGAACAGGCGGGGGCTCAGGGCTTGTGCCTGGGGTGCAACACCGCCCATTACTACTTTGACGACATACAAAAGGCCGTTTCCGTGCCTCTTTTGCACATGCCCCGCTTGACGGCGGCCTTCTGCAGGGAACGGGGCATCGAAAAAGCCCTGCTGCTGGCGGCCCCGGGAACCTATCGGGCGGGGATTTACGAACAGGCCTTTGGGGGGACGGGGATAATTTTGGTGCGTCCCGAGGAGAAGGTGCAGAGGCTGACGGCCCAGTGCATCTATGAAGGCATCAAAGGGGGCAGGCGGGATTTTAATCCCCAAGAACTGCGCAAAGAGCTGGGAAAAAACTCCTTGCCCGTGATCTTAGGCTGTACGGAACTGCCCATTGCCTTTGACTGGTACCGCTTGCCGGGAGACACCATCGACCCCGGGACCATTTTAGCCAGAGAAGTGGTGCGCTTTGCAGGAGGCGTGTGCAGATAAGCCGATAGGGAGAAGAACCGCCGTATGAAAAGCAGGATTGTGGACGGGGAAATTAAGCTGGTGGG
The DNA here is from genome assembly GCA_964585055.1 of uncultured Christensenella sp. Lineage (GTDB taxonomy): Bacteria > Bacillota > Clostridia > Christensenellales > CAG-138 > RUG472. The sequence goes on from CAZPCH010000014.1 coordinate 10,094, forward strand.
GTACTATCCCAATTACAGGACCGCCTTAGTGTGGTATCAGGATGCGGAGCTGTGCAAACAGGTGGACAACCGGGAGACCGTGTACGATTTGGACCTGCTCAAAAGGATGTACCGATACTTAGACAAGCGGGGGGATCTGTTCTACATTAAATACAAAAACAGATTGTGCGGAGACGTTTGCCTGCAGTTTGACGGCGAGGTGAATATTGTCATCGCCAAGCCCTTTCAAAATAAGCATATCGGAAGACGGGTTATGCATGAAATCATTCTCTTGGCGAAAGAAAAGGGGATTTTGGAACTGCATGCCGAAATTTATGCCTTTAACCGCCAGTCTCAAGCCATGTTTCAAAGTATCGGCTTCGTCAAAACGGGGGACGAACGGTATACCTTCCGTCTATAACGCTTTTTGAGCGGCGATACTTCGAAACTGAAACTCAAAACGAACACCCTGCAGGGCACCAAAGGCTTGCAGGGTGTTTTCTTTTAAAATGCTATGGGCTGTGAAGGAGCAGAGAAATCAATCCTCCGAGACATGCCGCCCGATGTACAGGATGTCGTTGATGAGCCTATCGCCGCTGGGCTGATTGATGAGCTCATGGTTCCAGGAAAGGCGGGCGGTGGCGCCTCCGTCCAGATTGATGGCGGCGGTGCAGCCAAGGCTCTTCATAAGACGGGAGAGCTCCGCCATGGTCAGCCCCTTGGAGTAGGAGCCCCCTCGGCCGTCCACCTGCACAAAGCAGTAGTGCCCCGGCTCAAAGTAGCCGAAGGCTGCCCGGGGGTTGCTTCTGGTGACACGGGAGTTGAACTTGGTCTTAATTTCCCCCTCCGCCGTCAAAAGGGAGGGGCCGAAGCACCAGCACTGCCACGGGTTTTTGGCGAGAATCTCCTCCTTGGGCACATGCTTGGCTTCATAGCAGACAAAGGTGCCGTCCCGATACAAAACCCCCACGTCTCGGGTATCGTCCAGCTTGGAGCGCAGTACCTCTCCGTTGCGGATGACCAGCCCCGTAGTGCGCCAGACGGCAAAATCCCCGGAGATGGCCGCAACGGCGTCAACATCTTGGGAGATTTCCTCCAGTTCCAAGAGGCTGTTGCCGCGGAAGCGGTTGTTAGCCAGAGCGGTTTTTAAAAGCTTTGCATCCTGCAGGTAGATATCCACCACGAAGTAGGTTACGGGCTTATTGAAGGTTTCCGTATCGTAGACCTCCCGCCAGGTGCAGACCGTGCTGGGGCTGGTGTAGGAGGTGTCGGTATAGACCTCCTCCTCCGTGAACAGCTCCTCGTATTTATGTCCCAAAAGCCCCAGGGGCTTAGGTGTTGGGGGCAGGGTGGGAAGGGCCGTGGGCAGGGGGGTAGGCGTAGGGGCAGGGGCAGCCGACGCCGTTGCCAAGACCTCTTGAGAGGGCGCAGGCGTTAGGGTCAGGATGCCGTCCTGTGTATTGCTTTTTCTTTGACAGCCCCACAGCAGGCACAGAGCCAGCAGGCAGGCCGAAAGAAGATACCGTTTGCGCAAAAATAAAAACTCCTGAAAGTTACTACCCATATCATGCCATAAAAGTATTGGCAAAGAAAGACCAAAGTGTAAATAATCCGTAACAATACAAAGGACGGCGGAAATAAAGGGAGTCGGATTCTTTTTCCGCCTCCCGTCTGCAGGCTTTTTCTTTACAGGAAGGGGAAATTCGTGTATAATCGGATAGACTATGGAGGCAGTATGAAGCGAGTTTTAGGAAGTATCCGCCGCGCGGACGAGCGGTATCATTTAATAGAAGACGGAGATAAAATCTGCATCGGCGTGTCCGGGGGGAAGGATTCCCTGCTGCTCATGGAGGCCATGAAGCTCTATCAGCACTTTTCACGAACCAAGTTCGAGGTCTGCGCCGTGACATTGGACATCGGCCTTGTGGAGCAGGACTGGTCCAAAGTGGAAGACTTTGCCAAGAAGATCGGCATAGACTATACCATTCTCAAAACGGACATCGGGGACGTGGTCTTCAACATCCGCAACGAGAAGAACCCCTGCGCCCTGTGCGCCAAGCTCCGCCGGGGGGCGCTGAACAACGCCGCCAAGGACATGGGCTGCAACAAGGTGGCTCTGGGGCACAATCGGGAGGACGTGATTGAGACCTTCCTTATGAGCATGCTCTACGAGGGGCGGATCAACACCTTCGGCCCCATTACCTATCTAAGCCGCTCGGACATCTCCCTCATTCGCCCTTTGGTCTTTTTGCCTGAAAAGTATGCCTTGTCCGTGGCGAGGAATCGGGAGCTGCCCATCCAGAAGGCCAACTGCC
>CAZPCH010000015.1:0-12299 GCA_964585055.1 uncultured Christensenella sp.
GTGTCCGTGCCATGATCGACGATAAGGGACGCAGCGTCAACACCGCAGGCCCCAGCTGCCCCGTGGAGATTCTGGGCTTCAACGAAGTCCCCGAAGCGGGCGACATTATGAACGTGGCCGATGCCGACAAGCTCACCCGTCAGGTAGCCGAGGAGCGCAGGGATAAGATTAAGGCCGCCCAGATTAAGGCCAAGGAGCGGGTGTCTCTGGACGATCTGTTCAACCAGATGGCCGAGGGCGAATTGAAGGATTTGAACATCATCGTCAAGGCCGACGTGCAGGGCTCCGTGGAGGCCATCAAGCAGGCCTTCGAGAAGCTGAGCAACGAGGAAGTGCGAGTGCGGGTCATCCACGGTGCCGTAGGCGCCATTACGGAGAGCGATATCGTCTTCGCTTCCGCCAGCAATGCGCTGGTCATCGGATTCAACGTCCGTCCCGACAGCGCCGCCAAGGCCGCCGCCGAGAAGGAAAAGGTGGATATGCGTACCTACCGTGTTATCTACAGCGCCATCGAGGACATTCAGGCCGCCATGAAGGGCATGTTCAAGCCCGTGTTCAAAGAAGTGGAAATGGGCAGAGTGTCCGTGCGCAGTACCGTCCGCATCAGCGGCGTTGGCACCGTTGCAGGCGCCTATGTCCAGGACGGCAAGATTACCCGCAGTGCCCAGGTGCGTGTGGTGCGGGACGGCGTAGTGCTCTACGACGGCAAGCTGGCCTCTCTGAAGCGGTTTAAGGACGATGTGAAGGAAGTGGCCGGGGGCTACGAGTGCGGCATCTCCTTTGAAAACTTCAATGATGTACGGGAAGGGGATATCATCGAAGCGTACACCATGGAGCAGGTGGAGAAATAAACGGCGCAGGAAAAATGCGTCTTGAGACCTTGCCCCGGTTCCCTGCTGCCCTTTGCAGAGAGGGAATCGGGCAAGGCGTATTGACTGCGAACAGAGCCGAAAGGAGGCTTTTATGTCTAAAAACCGAGGGGAACGGGTCAATGAGGAAATGAAGAAGACCCTTTCCGCCATTGTCTTTGATTTGAAGGACCCCCGCATATCCCCCATGACCACCATCACCGGGGCGGAGGTTACCAACGATCTGAAGTACTGCAAGGTGGGCGTCTCCGTATACGACACGGACGAAAGCGTCCGCAAGGAGACTGTAGCGGCCTTGAACCGGGCTTCCGGCCATATCGGCTGGGAGGTGGGACAGCGGATGCAGATCCGTGCCATCCCCAAGTTCAAGTTCACCCTGGACGAGTCCATTGCCTACAGCGTCCATATTTCCGACATTCTCAACAAGCTCAACATCTCCCACGAGGAGACGGAGGAGCCGGACACGGACGCATGAGCCTGCAGGACGCCGCCGCTTTTTTAAATACCCATACCGCCTTTTGCATATTCTGCCATGTGTCCCCCGACGGGGACGCTTTAGGCTCTGCCTTAGCTTTGCGGCTGGGGCTTTTGCAAAAGGGCAAGGCGGTCAGGATTCTTTGCGACGCTTCCGCATTTCCCCACAAGTATGCCTTTTTGCAGGGCAGCGGCACCGTAGAGGTGGGGGAGAAGCGGGAAGTGCCTCAGGGATGGGCCCTTGTATATATGGACTGCGCCGCTTTGGACAGAGCCGGGTTCTATGCCCCTGTATTGGAGGAGAGACATGAGAGCCTGTGCATCGACCACCATGTGACCAACCCCGGATGCGGGGGCAAAGGCTACGCAGACGTCAACTATGTGGAGGACTGCGCCGCCGCCGGCGAACTGGTGTATCTGCTTCTTGGGGAACTGGGGGCAGACATTACGCCGGATATAGCCGCCTGCCTGTATACGGCCTTGGCTACGGACACGGGGAACTTTGCTTACGAAGCCGTAAGCCCCCGCACCTTTGCCATTATGAGCCGGCTTATGGAGGCGGGACTGAACTTGCCCCTGTGCAACCAGCTTCTCTTTCGTCGGGAGCGGCTGGCCAAGGTGAAGCTCACCGCCCGGGTGGTGGACACCATGCGTCTGCACAGGCAGGGGAGACTGGCCGTAGGCTCCCTTACCCTGAGGGAAATTGAGGAAGCGGAGGGCATCAGCGCCGACTGCGACGGCATCATCGACACCCTGAGGGACATGGAGACCGTGGAGGCCGCCTGTTTCTTACGGGAGAGCCGTCAGGGCATCAAGCTGAGCTTTCGGAGCAAGGGGCTGCTCAACGTGGCGGCCATTGCCCAGAGCTTCGGCGGCGGCGGCCATGTGCTGGCCGCAGGCTGCACCATGTACACCTCCATGGAGGAGGCGGAGCGCAGAAGCACGGAGGCTTTGTGCCGGGCGCTGGAGGAGAAGGGGCTGTAAGGCCGAGAAGGAGAGCCAAGGATGAACGAAGGCATTGTATCCGTATTGAAGCCCCCGGCTTTGTCCTCCAGCAACGTGGTGTCGGAAGTCCGCCACCTGTTCCATGAGAAGCGGGTGGGGCATCTGGGCACCCTGGATCCCGGAGCCGCCGGGGTACTGCCTGTGTGCGTAGGCAGGGCGGTGCGTCTCTTTGACTATTTGGTGGACAAGGAGAAGACCTACCGCTTTGAACTTTTGCTGGGAATGGCCACGGACACCCAGGATTTATTCGGAAAAGTAACGGAAACCTCCCAAACCGTGGTGACGGAGGAGGAACTTTTGAAGGTGCTTCCCGCCTTTCGTGGGGAGACGATCCAGCAGGCGCCTGCGTATTCCGCTTTAAAAAGCGGGGGGAAGAAACTGTACGATTTGGCGCTGGCAGGGAAGGAGATTCCCGAAAAACTGCGGACGGTGACCATATCCCATCTGGAGCTGCTGGACAAGGCGGGGGAGAATCGGTACCTTATGGAGGTTACCTGCTCCCGAGGCACCTATGTGCGCACCCTGTGTTATGATATAGCCAGGGCGGCGGGGAGCTGCGGCTGCATGGGCATGCTTTTGCGGACGGCGTCGGGCCCCTTTGCCATTGAAAACAGTTTTACTTTGGAAGAGCTCCATAGCCGCAGGGAGGAAGGGACACTGGAAGAAACCCTGATCTCCTGCGAGGAAGCCTTGCGGGGGATGCCCAGAATGGACTTAACCCGGGAGCGGTTTACGCCCACCAAAAACGGACTGCCCACCCGTGCCCCCAAGGGGCCGGAGGGAAGTGTGCGTCTGTACTGCGGGGGCGTGTTCATGGGGATCGGAGAAAGGGAAAAGAGCGAGGTGCGGCTGAAGGTGCCTCTCTACGAAACGGATGCGCCCTAAAAGGGCGGGGCAAACAGAGGAAACAGGGATTCAGAAACAGGGGAAAAGGAAAAAGGGAAATTGGAACAGACAGCGGAAACGGGATACAGTATTGCCCTTGGCATGTTTGACGGGGTACACCGGGGGCACCAGGCACTGCTGAAAAAAGCAGTAGAGGAAGGGAAAAAGCAGGGCTGCAAATCCATGGCCTTCACCTTCTCCAATCATCCCGCCGAGATTTTCGGGAAGAATACGGCGCTTTTGAGTACACCGGAGCAGCGGAAGCAATGGATGCTGGACGCAGGGGTGGATCGGGTGGAGATGATTCCCTTCACAAAGGAATTTGCCTCCCTGAGTTCGGAAGCCTTTTTGGACTATTTGATGGAGCACTATCCCGTCAGGGGACTGGTGGCCGGGTTCAATTACACCTTCGGCCGCTACGGACGGGGAACGGAGAAAACATTGCTGCGGCTGGGGAAAAAGCATCATCTCAGCGTACACATTGTGGAGCCCGTGCTCTATGAAGGGGTGCCCGTCTCCTCCTCCCGCATTCGGGAAGCTTTACTGCAGGGACAAGCCGCCAAGGCAAGGGACATGCTGGGACGCCCCTACACCCTGAAGGGGAAGGTGGTTTCCGCCCGGGGCATTGGCAGGAGCCTGGGGTATCCCACGGCCAACCTGCAGACGGACGGCATGCTTTGGCCCATGGACGGGGTGTATGCTAGCGCCGTGCGGACGGGGGGCGAAATCTTTGCCGCCGTAACCAACGTGGGCAACAACCCCACGGTGTCCGGGCAGAATCGAAGCGTAGAGACCCATCTTCTGGAAGTCAAGCGGGATTTATACGATCAGGAGCTGGAGGTGGCCTTCTTAAAGCGTCTTAGGGAGGAGCGCCGATTCCCCACCTTGGGCGACTTAAAGTTCCAGATCGGCAGAGACGCTCTGGCGGCCATGGCCATGTTTGAGGCCTACGGCAAAAAAAGTTTTTAATAAGGCAAAAAAACAGTTTACTTTTTGCCCGTCATGTGCTACTATTTGTAAGGTTAAACCGCATACTGGGCTTTTGCGTAACTCCGTGCCCTTTGGGGACATTGGCTCAGGCGCAGTTTGCGGGGATAAAATAAGGAGGATATATACCATGACCAAACAGGAAATCATCACCAAGTACGCCATCCATGAGGGTGACACCGGTTCCCCCGAAGTGCAGATTGCTCTTCTCACCCAGCGCATCAACCACCTCAACGAGCATCTGGCCGTCAACAAGAACGACCATCACAGCCGTCGTGGCCTGCTGAAGATGGTAGGTCAGCGCCGTGGTCTGCTCAACTACCTGAAGGAAAAGGACATTGAGCGCTATCGTGCCATTCTGGCTGCATTGAACCTGAGAAAGTAAGAACCAAAGACGCAGGGCGGGTTGCAACACACCCGCCTTGCTTTCTTACTTCCCCGGGGTACAATGGGTGAAGGTTTATGGCAGGGATCTCCGCTTCTCTCTGAGAGGGAGAAAAAGAATCTTGGGCACGCTTGCGTTTAAAGTAAATGCAGGCATCTTGTGCAGAAGAGCCCCCATAAGTTTTCAGCGATTGCACCCCCTTTCCCACAGGGAGAGGCAAGGGGAAGAGCCCGATTGCGGGCAATTGAAATTCGGTACCAATTAAGAAAGAGGATATAGAAAAATGTTCAGAACTTTTGAGACCATGGTCGGCGACCGGAAGCTGGTCGTCGAAACCGGGAAGTATGCGGAACAGGCAGGAGGGTCCTGTCTCGTCCGCTGCGGCGGCACTGCCGTGCTGGTATGCGCCACGGTGGCCAAAGAGCCCCGTCCCGGCGTAGACTTTCTGCCTTTAAGCGTAGAATTTGAAGAGAAGATGTACTCCGTGGGCAAGATTCCCGGCGGCTACATCAAGCGGGAAGGCCGTCCCTCCGAGAAGGCCATTCTGGCCTGCCGTCTCATCGACCGGCCCCTGCGCCCCCTGTTCCCCAAGGGGTTCTATAACGATATTCAGGTCATCGCCACCGTGCTGAGCGTGGATCAGGATGTCCAGCCCGACATCATGGCCATGCTGGGCGCCTCCATCGCCCTGTCCATCTCCAATGCCCCCTTCATGGGACCCATTGCCGGTGTGGTTGTGGGCTATGTGGACGGCAAGTACGTCCTCAATCCCGGCGTAGAAGACCGTGCCAAGAGCCGCCTGCACTTGACCGTGGCCGGCACCAAGGATGCCGTCATGATGGTAGAGGCCGGTGCTCAGGAAATCACCGAGGAAGAGATGCTCAAAGCCATCCTCTTCGGTCACGAGTACATTAAGCAGATTGTGGACTTCATCTCCTCTATCCAGCAGGATGTGGGCAAGGAAAAGATGGAAGTCACCATTCATCACGCTTCCGAAGAGCTCACCGCCAAGGTGCGGGAGCTGGCCATGGACAAGGTCATCTGGCAGATGGACACCTTCGACCGTCACGAGCGGGAGATGCGTACCGAGCAGGTGAAAAAGGAAGTCCATGAGGCCCTGGACGAAGCCTATCCCGAAGAGGGAAAGGACATGGACGACATTCTCTATGCCATGACCAAGGAAGTCATGCGCAAGAAGATTCTGGAGCAGGACATCCGTCCCGACGGCCGTACCCAGGAGCAGATTCGCCCCATCTGGTGCGAAACCGGCATTCTGGAGCGCACCCACGGTTCCGGCGTATTCACTCGTGGTCAGACTCAGGTCATGACCATTGCCACCTTGGGCACTCTGGCTGAGGCTCAGATGCTGGACGGCATCGGCCTTGAGACCGAGAAGCGGTACATGCACCAGTACAACATGCCCCCCTACAGCACCGGCGAGACCCGCCCCGTCCGCAGCCCCGGCCGCCGCGAAATCGGCCACGGCGCTCTGGCAGAGCGTGCTTTGCTCCCCGTGCTGCCCTCTCCCGAAGAGTTCCCCTACTGCATGCGTTTGGTCAGCGAGGTCATTTCCTCCAACGGTTCCACCTCTCAGGCTTCCATCTGCGCCAGCACTCTGGCTCTCATGGACGCAGGCGTACCCATTAAGAAGCCCGTTGCAGGCGTAGCCATGGGTCTTATTCAGGATACGGAAAGCGGCAACATCGCCGTCATGACCGACATTCAGGGTCTGGAAGACTTCCTGGGCGACATGGACTTCAAAGTAGCCGGCACCCGGGACGGCATCACCGCCATCCAGATGGATATTAAGATCAAGGGCATCAACGAGGAGATCCTCACCCGTGCCCTGGCTCAGGCCAACCGGGGCCGCATGTTCATTCTGGACAAGATGGCCGAGTGCCTGCCCGCTCCCCGTGAGAACCTGTCCCCCTATGCGCCTCGGATCATCTCCTTCAAGATTCATCCCGACAAGATCCGTGAGGTCATCGGCTCCGGCGGCAAGACCATCAACGGCATCATTGCCCAGACCGGCGTAAAGATTGACATCGAGGACGACGGCTCCGTGTCCATCGCTTCTCCCGACGAGGCGGCTGCCAAGGAAGCCAAGCGCATCATCGATTCCATCGTCAAGGATATTGAGGTGGGCGAGGTGTATCTGGGCACCGTGGTCAACATCCAGTCCTTCGGCGCTTTCATCAACCTGACCCCCGGCAAGGACGGTCTGCTCCACATCTCCCGCATGGACAAGAAGCGGGTCAACAAGGTGGAAGACGTCATGAACCTGGGCGACAAGGTGCTGGTGCGGGTTATCGAGATCGATCCCAAGACCGGGAAGATCAGCTTGGACCGCAAAGGCATGCTCCCTGAGGACGGAGACAAGGCCGATAAGTAAGCAGTACAAACAGGGGGCGCAATGAGACCATTGCGTCCCTTTTTCGTAACCCTCCGTGGGGATAGGGGCGGCGGATTCCGCCACACTATTTGAGAGACGGCCGAGGCACCTTTGCCGTTTTGAACATCCGTGTAAAGGAGAACTGCCATGCATCATTTGATTACCCTGCCCAACGGGTTAAGGCTCATCCTTATGCCCATGGAAAACACCTGTGCCGTGTCCTTGGGGGTATGGGTCAACGCCGGCTCCGTGTATGAGGAGACGGAGAACAACGGCGTCAGCCACTTCATTGAGCACATGCTCTTTAAGGGCACGAAAACACGCTCCGCCCGGGATATTGCCGTGGAGATGGACGCCGTAGGCGGCAATCTGAACGCTTTTACTTCCAAGGAGTGCACCTGCTACTATGCCAAAGTGCTGGACAAGGATTTGCCCTTGGCGGCGGATATCCTTTCGGACATTCTGCTTCACTCCGTTTTTGCCCAAGAGGACATGGAGCGGGAAAAGCAGGTGGTGCTGGAGGAGATTGCCATGACCGGGGACAACCCGGAGGATCTGTGCTTTGAGGCGGCCTCCTCCGCTTTCTTTGCCGAAACGGTGCTGGAGAAAACCATTTTGGGCACGCCAAAAACGGTGCAGGCTCTGACCCGGGCCCAGATACAAAGCTATATGCAGAAGCGGTACACGGCGGGGAACATGGTGGTGGCCTGCGCAGGGCATTTTGACCTGCAGGAAGCAGAAGCTCTGCTGACAAAGGCCTTTCAAGACGTGCCTGCAGGGGAAGAGACCATGGTCAGGGAACAGACCCCCGTCCATGGACAGCCCTTTGTCTCCTTGCCCAAGGAGGCGGAACAGGTGCACCTTTGCCTGTTGCTCCCCGGCATAGAGGCGGGAAGCGAAGAATATTACGCTCTGGCCGTCCTCAGCAACATTCTGGGGGGAAGCATGTCCTCCCGCCTGTTCCAGAAGGTGCGGGAGGAGCGGGGACTGGTGTACTCCGTGTACAGCTACCCCATGGCCTATCGGGATACGGGGGCTTTGTGCATCTATGCAGGCAGCTCGCCAAAGCAGGCCCCCGAGGCGCTGAAGCTGATTTTGCAGGAGCTGGAGGACATACGCCTCCACGGGGTGACGGAAAAGGAGTTCGCCCTGTGCAAGAACCAGCTTCGGGGCAGTTTCCTTATGGGCATGGAAGGCTGCGGGGCGTTTATGAACGCTTTGGGAAAAAGTTTACTTTTACAACACAAAGAATATGCCCCGGAAGCTACGCTGAAGGCCATCGAATGTGTTACAATAGAGGGAATACAGGCGGTGATTCCCAAAATCCTCTGCAAAAGACCTCTTACCTGCGCCATGACGGGAAAGGTAGAGGAGGTGCAAGGCCAAATGGAGGCCTTGCTGAAGGGCTGGACAGGGGAAGAAGGCTAAGACCGTCCTACAGGAGGAGCTTCGTTTGGAAAGCAGGAAAAGAAAATTCCGCTTGCGGTTCTATATCATTCTGCTCATCCCCATTCTGTTGGTGGGGGCGTATTTGGCATACAAAATTCTCTCACCGTCTACGGGGCGTCTGTCTGCGGATACGGTGAAGGCCGATCTGGAGTTTACGGGGGTAGTCATCCGCAGGGAAAGCGTGGTGGAAGCCCCGGAGTACAGCAGCTTAAGGTATCTGGTCGGCGAGGGAGAGTATGTGGAGGATCAGCAGCCCATTGCCATGCTCTATGCCAAGGGCTATGACGCCCAGCTTGCCCAGATTCTGGAGCAGTCCCAGAAGATTTACCGCCAACAGGTCACCCTGCTGAAGCTGACCTCCGCCGATGCCAGCACTCTGCCTCAGGAGGTGCTGGATTACAACGCCCAGATTGAAGACACCTTGGAGAAGATGACCAAGGCGGCCATGGGCAACAGCGAGTATAACTACATGACCTTGGCGGAGGAACTGCAGACTCTGCTTACCGCCCGGGAAAGCTACATGCGGCAGATTACCCCGGAGGATGCGGCCCTCAGCGCCAACTATGCCCTTTTGGACCAGCTTAAGAACTCCTTCAGCGCCCAGAGCACTTTGCTAAACAACGGGGGCGCCGGGTACATCAGCTTCCACTTGGACGGCTACGAAACGGCCATGAACGTCAACGGCCTTACCGCCTCCCAGGTGCGCAAGACCGCTTCCTCCCCTCTGAGCACCACCACGGGGCAGGGGCTTTTCCGCATTGTAAACCCCAACGGCTTTTATATCGCCTTTACCGTCAAGGGGGATGCCGCCACCCGCTTTGTGGTGGGGGAGACCTACACCATGCAGGTGAGCCATCAGGACAAGACCTTCACGGGAAGGGTCATTGAGGAAAAGCCTTCGGAGAGCTATGTGCTCTATGTGCTGGAGGTCAGCGAGGATGCTTATCAGGTGCTGGAGAACCGCACCATGGACTTGAGCATTCACTATGAGGGCAGCGGCACCTCCGTACCCGTGGAGGGCATTTACTTCAACGGCGGCGTGCCCTACCTGTTTGTATACACGGGCACGGACTACCAGCCCATTAAGATTGAGATTCTCTGCGCCGACGAGGAGACGGCGGTCATTCGGGCGGCGGACAGGCAGATTCAGCTTAAGAGCGGCATCCGCTTCCTCTACTATGAGGAGGATGAGGACGAGGCGCAGCCCACGGCCACGCCTTTGCCCACCCCCAGCCCCAGTCCCACGCCCAGCCCCACGCCTACTCTGCCGGTGCCCGACTTCAGCAGTCCTGCGCCTACGGACGTGCCTCAGGGATAAGAGCGGAAGCGGGTTATCCCCTGTACGGGGCGGCTTGCGGTTTTAAAAGGACGAGACAGGAGGTGCGGGTATGGACGTACGGGAGAACATAGATAAGGTGCGGGAGCGGCTGGAACAGGCCTGCCATACGTCGGGACGCGCGGCGGAGGATGTGCGCCTTATGGCCGTGACCAAATACGTGGACGAAGAACGTATGGGGCAGGCCGTGGATGCGGGATTGACCCTTTTGGGAGAAAATCACGCCCAGGAAGTCCGTGAAAAGTTAAATTTTTATAAACAGCGGGGCGCAGAGGTGCATTTTATTGGACAACTGCAAAGCAATAAGATAAAATACCTGTGCGGCAGTGTTTCGTGCATCGAGTCTGTGGACAGGCTCAGCCTGGCGGAAAGTCTGGAGGCCTTCGGGCAGAAGAAGGACACGGGCTGGGAAGTGCTTCTGCAGGTGAACATCGGCAGGGAGCCTCAAAAGGGAGGCGTTCTGCCGGAGGATGCGGAGGCTCTGCTGGAAAAGGTGTGCGCCATGCCCCATCTGCAGGTGCGGGGGCTTATGTGCGTACCCCCTGCGGGCACCATGGAGGAGGCGCAAAGGCACTTTGCCGCCATGTACCGCTTGCGGGAGAGACTGCAGGGAGCGTTCCCGCAGGTGAACCTGCAGGAGCTGTCCATGGGCATGAGCCATGATTTTGAGGCCGCCGTGAAGGAGGGCGCCACCATTGTGCGGGTGGGCTCGGCCATCTTCGGGGCAAGGAACCGGCTGTAGGGAACAGCCATAGAAAGAAACGACCATAAGCAATACAAGGCAGGAGGAGCGATACGGTGGGTTTGTACAACAAGTTTTTGGATTTTATCGGTATTGAGGAAGAGGACAACGGGCAGGAAGAGGAATTCTTTGAAGAGGAAGAGGAGAAGCAGGCGCCCAAAGCCCGTCAGCAGTCCCGTCAGCAGTCCCGTCAGCAGCAGGAGCCTGAGAAGAAGACCCTGCGGGAACAGCGGCTGCAGGGAGGCGGCGAGACCGTGCCCATGCCCAGCATCGGCGCTATGAAGATGATTGTGTACCATCCCGTCAGCTACGAGGATGCCCAGAACATCATCGACAATCTCAAGGCCAAAAAGCCCGTCATCGTCAACATGGAGGAGCTGGAGGTGGCCTGCGCCCAGCGGATTCTGGACTTTTTGTCCGGAGCCATCTATGCCCTCTCCGGCACCATTATGAAGATCAGCAAGGGTATCTTTGTGGTGGCGCCCAACAACTATGACGTAATCGGCAGCGACGATAACGAGTTTAGAGATATGTAAGGCTTTGCCCTGAAGGGAAAGCCTATAGAATGCGTGTCCGACGGAGCGGCGGCGCAATGCCCTCCGTCCTTTTTTCATAACCGGAGAAAAAGGCCTTCTTCGGCCGTTCAGCATGGGGGAAACGTATGCTTACACCTGAGACCATAGCCAACAAAACCTTCCGCCGCACCCTGCTGGGGTACGATTTGGAGCAGGTGGATGATTTTCTGGACGAAATCATTCTCCAATTCCAGCAGATGGAGCGGGAACGGAAGGAAATGAGCGATACCATTGAGTATCTGGCGGCGGAACTGCGGCGGCTGTCTCCGGAAACGGGGCATGCCCGGGAGCCGGAGGAGGAGATTGCGTTGCCCATGTCCCCCCACGAGGCTATGGAAAAAGCGACCCTTAAGGCGCAGCCCTCCGAGGAGAAGCGCACCAAGGGCGCAAAGGGAGAGAAGCGCAAAACGAAGAAGACCAAGCCTGCGGAAAAAACTGAGGCGGAGGTCTTCCTGCCTGAGGAAAAGGCGGCAAAACTCACGGTTCCAGAAGAATCTAAGGGAGAGGACGCAGAAATCGGCGAAGCCCCCGTGACGGCGGAAACGCCCGTTCTCCAAGAAGCGAAGACGGAAGACTCTGTTCCCGAAGAGGCGACGGAGGAAGCCCCTGTGATGGCTGAGAAAGCCCCTGTGACGGAAGAAACTCCCGCCGTCGAAGAAACGAATACCGAAGAAGCGTCTGCAGAAGAAGCGCTTGAACCTGAAGCCCCCGTGACCGAGGAGGAATCCAAGGAGGAAGGGGAGAAGGAGGAAGAGAAGCAGGAGCAGACGGATGCCCCTTCCCAACAGGAAGCCCATGAGGACGGACATGAAGAAGCATAGAACGCCCTTTCGCTGCCTGCCCGCCGTATCCAAAAAGGATATGGAGAACATGGGCGTAGAGCAGTTGGATTTTGTATATATCAACGGAGACGCCTACATCGACCACCCCAGCTTCGGCGCCGCCATTATCACCCGTGTGCTTATGGAGGCTGGGTTCTCCGTGGGCATCATTCCTCAGCCCGACTGGCACGATGTAAAGGCCTTTCAGGCCTTGGGACGCCCCAGACTGGCTTTTTTGGCCTCCTCGGGGAACATCGACTCCATGGTCAATCACTATACCGCCGCCAAAAAGAAGCGCAGTGAGGATAGCTACACTCCAGGCGGCAAGGCGGGGAAGCGGCCGGACAGAGCCCTGATTGTGTACGGGAACATGTGCCGC
>CAZPCH010000016.1:0-11839 GCA_964585055.1 uncultured Christensenella sp.
TCCTGATGGGCGATGACGTGCTTCTCCTCACTGCGCTCGTAGCGGCTCAGGTAGGAATCAATCTCCTCCAGCGTCTTCTCCAGGGGCACTGTGCCGTCCAGGAAGATGCGGGCGTTGGAAGGATGGTAGAAGCGGCGGTAGGTGTCGCAATACTGCTCATAGGTCAGATTGGGAATGGCCGCCGGGTCGCCGCCGGATTCAAAGCGGTAGCAGTTGTCGGGGAAGAGCAGGGTCTGCACCCCGGCAAACAGGGCCCGGTCTACGCCTGCGGTGGCACCCTTCATCTCGTTGAAGACCACGCCCTTGAAGCTCAAGTTGCCCTCTTCGTCCATCTCCGTATGCCAGCCCTCCTGATAGAAGATGTTGGGGTTGCTAAGCAGGTTGGGCGCAAAGACGGCGTCCAGATATACGCTCATCAGATTCAAAAAGTCCTGCTCATTTCGGCTGGAAACGGGGTAGACCGTCTTGTCCGGGTAGGTCATGGCGTTGAGGAAGGTGTTCATGGAGCTCTTCATCAAGTCCACGAAGGGTTCCTTCACGGAGTACTTTTCCGAGCCGCACAGCACGCTGTGCTCCAGAATGTGGAACACGCCGGTGTCGTCTTCGGGCAAAGTTTTAAAAGCTACGGAGAAGAGCTTGTTCATCTCTCCGTTATCCATCCAGCAAAGTTCGGCGCCGGTCTTGTCGTGGCGCATTTCATACAGCGTGCCGGAAAGCTCCTCTACTTTCCGTACCCGTTCCACCGTAAAGCCGTGGAGCTTGGTTCCTACTTGCAGTTCCATAAAAACCTCCTTGTGGGTATTGCCTCTTATTTATACCATATTCTGCCGTTGATTTCAATCGTTTGCCCCCTCACAGGGAGAATATATACGAAAAGTTCGCTTTTCCGCAACATTCCCTACTCGGCGAAAATGCGCACCTGCTCGCCGTCCCCCGTGTCCGCTTCCATCAGCAGTCCCAGCACTCCCTCAACCGTTGATTTCTCCCCCACAAAACAAAAGAGCCCCCTCGGAGCTCTCTCATTTTTGACTGCCTATACGGATTGGTAAGGAGATTGAGGGAGAGACAAAGTTTCTTATGCTATTATGTTGCTTCCCTCTCCCTCCGTCTCTTCGCTGCGGCGGGATTATTTTCTGCAGCACACAAGGATTCTTTCGCTGTAGAGAGGGAATTGTCGGCAAGGGGGCTGTTGTTTCTTGCCGCCCATGGGGAAAGTTTACACACTGGACGCATATGAAGCGGCTTTTTTCGTTGAAAACTGCAGGGTTTCATTGTATAATGGACAAAAATAATGGAGTAGTATGGGCGCAGGAACGCGGCGCCCACCGAAAGGAATCTATGCAAAAAAAGGAAACGAAAGGCGTCCTTGGAGAAATCGTCGCCTGTGTCAAGGGCTACTGGCTGCCTACGCTGCTGACCCCTCTGCTCATGGTGTGCGAGGTGGTTATGGAGGTGCTCATCCCCATGCTCATGGCCGCCATTGTGGACGGGGGACTGTACCGCCAGGAGGACTTTTTGCTCAAGGAGTATTTCTCCCCTGAGCTGATTGCCAACAACAGCCGCTTTATTCTGGTGCTGGGAGGGCTCATGGTGCTCTTCTCCCTCCTGTCCCTGTTTTTTGGGGCCTTGGGGGCAAGAACCGGCGCCGTGGCCACCATGGGCTTTTCCAAGAATCTGCGCAAGAAGATCTTCGACAAAATCGAGACCTTCTCCTTTGCCAACACGGATAAATTCTCCGTGCCCTCCTTGGTCATGCGCTGTACCACGGACGTGACCAACCTGCAGAACACCTTCTCTCAGCTGATCCGCATGCTCTTTAGAGGGCCCTTTATGATTGTGCTGGCGGCCATTATGGCCTTCCGCATCGACACGGAGCTTAGCCGCACCTTCCTCATCGCCCTGCCCATGCTGGCCGTCGCCTTGGTGCTTCTATTGAAGACGGGCTTCCCCCGCTTTACCGCCATGTTCAAAAAGTACGACGTTATGAACGCCTCTTTGCAGGAGAATCTGGTGGCCGTGCGGGAGGTAAAGTCCTTCGTCCGTCAGGACTATGAGAAGGAGCGCTTCGACGATGCCGCCGTCACCCTGCGTAAGGCACAGGTCTATGCAGAAAAGATGCTCTCTTTGACCGGCCCCATTCAGATGCTGGTCATGTGGACCTGCACCATGGTGCTGTGGGCCCTGGGCGGCAGGCGGGTCATGATCGTGGGGGACATGCACGCAGGCGCACTCACCAGCCTTATCTCCTACACGGGGCAGATTGTGGGGAGTCTGGGCATGATTTCCTTCATCTCCGTGTCCATCGCCATGGCAAAGGTGTCCTACAACCGCATCGGCGAGATTTTTCGGGAGCAGCCGGACATTCAGGGGCCCGACAACCACTTGGCCGTGGACAACGGGCAGATTGACTTTGACCACGTTTCCTTCAGCTACAATAAGTCCCCCGAGACCCTGACGCTGGAGGATATTGATTTGCACATTGCCTCCGGGGAGACCATCGGCGTGGTAGGCGGCACGGGAGACGGGAAGAGCACCCTGGTGCAGCTCATCCCCAGATTTTACGATGTCCTTTCGGGGGAAGTACGGCTGGGGGGACGGAACGTAAAGGAATATCCCCTCTTTGAACTGCGGGAAAGCGTGTCCATGGTGCTTCAAAAGAACACCCTCTTTACGGGCACCATCTATGACAACCTTCGCTGGGGCAATCCCAACGCCACCAGAGAGCAGGTGGAGGAAGCCTGCAAGGCCGCCTGCGCCCACGAGTTCATCTGCCGCTTCCCCAAGGGGTATGAGACGGAACTGGGGCAGGGAGGCGTCAATGTCTCCGGCGGGCAGAAGCAGCGGCTGTGCATCGCCCGGGCTTTGCTGAAGAACCCCAAGGTGCTGATTCTGGACGACTCCACCAGCGCCGTGGACTCCGCCACCGACGAAGCCATCCGCAAATCCCTGCGGGAGGCCTTGCCTCAGTGTACAAAGCTGATTATCGCCCAGCGCATTGCCTCCGTCCGCCATGCCGACAGAATCGTGGTCATGGAGAAGGGACGGATTATAGACGTGGGCAATCATGAAGCGCTGATGGAGCGCTGCGACGTGTACCGGCAGATCTATGCTTCCCAGACCAAAGGGGAGCAGGAGCAAAGGAGGGATGCCTGATGCCCAGACAGGATAACATTGCCATGAAAATGAAGGGCAAAATGCGGGCGGACAACCCCTTTGCCACCTTAAAGCGTCTGTTCACCTACTATAAGACCAGCCGCCTCTTCTTCGTGCTGGCCATAGGCGCCATTGTGCTGTACTCCCTGTCCACCATCTTCGCTTCCTATATGATGAAGCCCGTGGTGAATTTGCTGGGGGAGAGCGGCGCCGTAACGGACGAGCGTCTGGCCCGCTACACGGCTCTGCTTATCGGCATGGCCTTCCTCTACTTTACGGCGGCGGTCACCAACTATCTTTTGAACCGTCTTATGCTGGAGTGCTCCAGCCGGGTGCTGTGCGAGCTGCGCATGGAGATGTTCCACAAGATGCAGGAACTGCCCCTGAGCTACTTTGACAGCCACCCCCACGGGGAGCTCATGAGCTACTACACCAACGATATCGACGCCATTCGGGAGCTTTTGCACCACAGCATCACCCAGCTGATGATTTCCGTCATCAGTCTTGCAGGCGTCATGGCCATGATGATTATCCTCTCCCCCGTCCTCTGCCTCATTGTGGCGGTTATGGCCGTGTGCGTGGTGTATGTGACCAAGGCCGTGGGGGCAAGAAGCCGCAAGAACTTCTCCAGCCAGCAGAAGGCCACCGCTTCCGTCAACAGCTACATCGAGGAGATGATGGGCGGGCAGAAGGTGGTCACGGCCTTCAACCACGAGCAGGCGGTTATGGAGGAGTTTGCCAAGCGGAACGAGGAGCTTTGCAAGTATGCTACCCTTGCTTCCACCCTGGGCAACGTGGTGGGCCCCATTATGAACAACCTTTCCCACATCTTCTACGCCATTACGGCCACGGTGGGGGTGCTCATTACGGTGGAAGGAGGCGTGCTCATTGCCTTCCTCTCCTATATCCGTCAGTTTGCCGACAGAATCAGCCAGATTTCCCAGCAGTTCAACTTCATCCTGCAGGCTTTGGCCGGGGCGGAGCGTGTTTTTGAGCTTATGGACGTAAAGCCCGAGATAGACCAAGGACAGTTCCGTCTTGAAAAGATTGGGGACAAAAACTGGCAGTGGGTCAGAGGCGAAGAGAAGATTCCCCTGAAGGGCGACGTGCGCTTCCATGACGTGACCTTCTCCTATGACGGGAAAAAGGTAGTGCTGGAGCATGTGTCCCTGTACGCAAAGCCCGGGCAGAAGATTGCTTTCGTCGGCTCCACGGGGGCGGGGAAGACCACCATCACCAACCTCATCAACCGCTTTTACGATGTGCAGGAGGGCGTCATCACCTACGACGGCATCGATGTAAAGGACATCCGCAAGGATGATTTGAGACGGTCTTTGGGCATGGTGCTTCAGGACATCCACCTGTTTACGGGGACGGTCATGGAGAACATCCGCTACGGACGGCTGGATGCCACGGACGAGGAGTGCATCGCCGCCGCCAAGGTAGCCAACGCCCACTACTTTATCTCCCATCTCCCTGAGGGCTACAACACCCAGCTCTATTCCGACGGCGCCAATTTGTCTCAGGGACAGCGGCAGCTTATTGCCATTGCAAGAGCGGCGGTGTCCGATCCCCCCGTGCTGATTTTGGATGAGGCCACCAGCTCCATCGACACCCGCACGGAGAAGCTCATCGAGCAGGGCATGGACGCCTTGATGGAGGGACGGACGGTCTTTGTCATCGCCCACAGGCTCTCCACCGTCCGCAATTCCAACGCCATTATGGTGCTGGAGCAGGGAAAGATTATAGAGCGGGGCGACCACGAGGAGCTTATGAACCAGCAGGGACGCTACTACCAGCTCTATACGGGCATGTTTGAATTGAGTTAAGGCAGGAAGAAAAAAGCAAGGAGGACGGCATGGTACACATTGGCAACGATTGGGATCAGCGGCTGGCGGGTGAATTCGACAAGGAATACTACCAGAAACTGCGGAAGTTTTTGATTGCGGAGTACAGCAGCTACCCCGTGTTCCCGGATATGCACGACTTGTTCAACGCCCTGAAGTATACCTCCTTTGCCGACACCAAGGTGGTCATTCTGGGGCAGGATCCCTACCACGGCCCGGGACAGGCCCACGGCCTGTGCTTCTCCGTGCAAAAGGGGGTAACGCCGCCCCCCTCCCTGCAGAACATCTTTAAGGAACTGAAGGCGGACGTGGGCATTCCCCAGCCCCCCCACGGGGATTTGACCTGCTGGGCGGAGCAGGGCGTACTGCTTTTGAACACGGTGCTCAGCGTCCGTGCCCGTGAGCCCGCTTCCCACAGCGGCAAGGGCTGGGAAATCCTTACGGACAGGATCATAACGGAGCTGAACCAGAAGCAGACCCCCGTGGTGTTCCTTCTGTGGGGGGCCAATGCCCGCAGCAAGAAAAAACTCATCCTCAGCCCCCGCCATGTGATTTTGGAAACGGTGCATCCCAGCCCCCTGTCCGCTTACAACGGCTTTTTCGGCTGCAAACACTTCTCCAAGGCCAACGAGATTTTACTGAAGAGCGGGCAGACGCCCATTGACTGGACGGTGCGCTGAAGCAATAAGAATAAGAGAGAACCAAACCCATGCATTTGTACGGAATATACAAAAAATATCTGCTGCTCCTGCTGCTGCTTTTACTGACGGCGGGACTGCTGGCCTGCGGCGGGGAAAAGGAAACCGTGTCCAAGCAGGTGAACGTGGAGCAGACCACCTTTACCCCGGAGCCCGTCCATGAGACGGCGCAGGTGGCCGTCTTTACTCCCACCCCTGCTCCTACGGCCACACCCCAGCCGACCCCCAGCCCCACCCCCAGCCCTACGCCTACCCCATCGCCTACCCCCACTCCTCGGGATCACGAGGCCATGCTGGCGGACAGCTATGAGGAGAAGGCCCCCGAGGAGGATGCCCGCTATGAGATCCTCTTTGGGGATCGGGACAATCTGCCCATGGTGGCCATGAAGGGGAGCTCTGCAAAGCTGTATACGGACACCACCTGCGAATTTTACGAAGAGGTGGAGAACGACGTTACCTATCGGAAGATTCGGGAGCTGATTGTGCTGGGCACGGCGGAGGACGCCGACGGCACGGCCTTCTACCACGTTATGGCCGCCTTTGACGGCACCACGGGGTATATTCCCGTGGAGAAGACCACGGATTCCGTGCTGATTTCTCAGGGAGAGGTCAGCGGCTTTGCCATGATGTGCCGCCCGGGGGTGCCCGTGTTTGAGGAGCCGGACAGCGAGAAGGAATGCGAGGTGCTGGATCAGGTCAGCTACGGCCTGTGCCGCATTTTGGGCGGCTATGACGAGCAGTTCGTGTATGTGCGGGACGAAAACGGCGTCTTCGGCTTTGTGGACAGAGCCCAGCTGCAGTCTTTGTCCTTTGAGGAGGCCAGAAGCATCTTAAGCAAGAAGAGCCTGATGGGGGAATTCTCCATGGAAAACCTCACCGCCGAACTGGAAACTCAGGAAGGACTGCCGGCGGCGGATACGGAATCCCTGCTGTACGAGGGACTCAGCCGCTACGGTCTGTGCTTTAACCCCGGCTACTACCTGCACTTTACCAAGGACTTGGGCAACGATACCCTGTACCCCCGCTTCTACAAGAGCGATGTGTACAATTCCCTCCTCTTTAAGCTTTTCAACACCACCGGGGAGCTGGTGCTCTATAAGGAATCACCCACCCATTGGGCGTATATAGACGATATAGAGGCCCTTGAGCGGGGAGACATCGTATTCTTCAGCGACACGGAGGGAGAAACCGCCATCCAGCCCAACGTGGAGGTGGTGTATCGGGGGAAATACTCCGGCTATATCACCGGCTGCGGGCTGTATCTGGGCGAGGACAGGCTTTTGCTGGTGAAGGACGGGTACATATCTGTTATGGAGAACTTCTCCGAGTCCGTGCAGGGCTCCTGGTTTGACTGCGCCCGCCGCATCACCCCGGAGATTGTAGACTACACGGCCTATTTGAAGGAAGTGCTCATCAGCCACATCTATGACCGCCTGGGCACGCCCTACAACAACATTCGGCGGACGGGAGACGGCAGCTATGACTGCTCGGGCATCGTCTGCTGGAGCCTGCGGGCTTCCGGCGTGCAGGACAAGAAGGGGCAGAAGACCCTGATGAAGGAGCGTACGGCGGCAGGACTGAGCAATGTGGAGACCCTGTGGTGGGAGAGAGAGGGAAAAAAGATTACCTTCAAATCCCTG
Organism: uncultured Christensenella sp.; assembly: GCA_964585055.1. Taxonomy (GTDB): domain Bacteria; phylum Bacillota; class Clostridia; order Christensenellales; family CAG-138; genus RUG472. The sequence continues at coordinate 7,339 of CAZPCH010000016.1, forward strand.
AGCCGATATGTGCGCACCTTTGACGACTTGAAACAGCTTCAGCGGGGAGACCTGGTCTTTTTGGTCAGCGGAGGCAACAACAAGATCGGGCACATTATGTTTTACATCGGCAACGATTTTGTGATTCACTCCACCACCATCGCCAACCAGTACCGAGGAACGCTGGTGGCAGGCTTCCGCTCCGCTTTGAAGGGGAAGTATTATTACACCCTGCGCATGAGCGTGGAGTAAGGCATAAAAGCGAGGAACCCAAAATGCCAGTCGCCGACTGGCATTTTCCCTATGGGGACAAGGGCGGAAAAAACACCTGCAAAGGAGGCGGGGCATATGGTTGTATTGACGCTGTTTTTCACGTTTTTAAAGATTGGCGCCTTCACCTTCGGCGGCGGCTACGCCATGCTGGCACTGCTGGAGAACGAGTGCGTGGACAAAAGAGGGTGGCTGACCGAAGAGGAATTTTTAAACATGACCGCCATAGCAGAGTCCACCCCGGGGCCTGCGGCCATAAACGGCGCCACCTATGTGGGCTATAAGGTGGGAGGCTTTTGGGGAGCGCTGCTGTCTACGGTAGGAGTGTGCCTGCCCTCCTTTATCATAATGTTTCTTGTCTCCCTGTTCTTTGATGCCTTCTTATCTTTACCCTTGGTGGCCGGCGCCTTTCAGGGCGTTCGGGTGTGCGTGGTGTATCTCATCCTTTCGGCAGGGGTGCGGCTATGGAAGGGGCTGGAAAAGACCCTCTTTGCCCGCCTGACGGCGGCGCTGGTGCTCCTTGGCATGACGGTCCTGTCCCTGCTGGCGGCAAACTTCTCCTCGGTATACTGCATTTTGCTGTGCGGGTGCATAGGGGTGTTTGGATATCCGGCGGGGAGAAGGGGAAAGGAGAAGGACCGTGCTTGAGCTTTTTCTCACCTTTTTCAAAATCGGCGCCCTGTCCTTTGGGGGCGGCTACGGCATGATCAGCGTGGTGCGGGAGGCGGTGCTGGGCAAGGGCTGGATGACGGAGGAGGCTTTTCTCAGCTTCATCGCCGTGTCCGAGTCCACCCCGGGCCCTTTGGCGGTGAACATGGCCACCTTTGTCGGCGCTTCCCAAGGGGGCTTTTGGGGAGCTTTGTGCGCTACGGTTGGGGTGGTGCTGCCGGCCTTCTGCCTCATTCTGCTCATTGCCGCCTTCATAGGCAACCTTCTCCGCTTGGGGGCGGTGCAGGGATTTTTGCAGGGGGTGCGCCCCTGCGTGGTGGGGCTGATTCTCTCCACGGGGCTGAGTATGGGGCTGAATGCACTATTTTCTCTTTCTACGCTTGAGGACTTGCAGGGCGGGGTCACGGTGGATTTTCGCAAGCCGGTCATCTTCGCCCTGGTGCTTCTTGCCGGTGCCCTTTGGAAGCGGCGGAAGGGGAAAAGGCCGTCTCCCATAGGCCTGATTCTGTTTTCCGCCGGGCTGGGCATCCTCTTTTATGGGATTTAGCTATGAGAAAACAAGAAAATAGAGGAAACCGCTCTTGACGTTTCCTCTTGCAACCGCTATCATATGTGATAGAATGTGCAAAAAGCGCATACAAACAAGAAAACGGAGGATATCATTTTGGCGGAGTTTTTGGATTTGTTTTCCAATGTTCTCAACTTCAGCTGGCAGCAGGGGCTGATGATGCTCATCGGCTGTGTGCTCATCTATCTGGCTATTGTCAAGGAGATGGAGCCCTCTTTGCTGCTGCCCATGGGATTTGGGGCAATTCTGGTAAATTTGCCTTCCGTCAATACCGCGGCCATTGAGACGCTGTTCAATGCGGGTATTGCCACGGAACTGTTCCCCCTGCTGCTGTTCATCGGCATCGGCGCCATGATTGACTTTGGCCCCCTGCTTTCCAACCCCAAGATGATGCTCTTCGGGGCGGCGGCGCAGTTCGGTATTTTCTTCACCCTGATTATGGCCCAGCTGATCGGCTTCTCCTTGGAGGACGCCGCTTCCATCGCCATCATCGGTGCGGCGGACGGCCCCACGTCCATCTTCGTGTCTCAGGCACTGAATTCCAAGTATCAGGGCGCCATCATGGTGGCGGCATACTCCTACATGGCCTTGGTGCCCATCGTTCAGCCCCCCGTCATTCGGCTGATTACCACCAAGAAGGAACGGTGCATCCGCATGAACTATGCCCCTGCCGCCGTCAGCAAGACCACCCGCATCCTCTTCCCCGTCATCGTTACCCTGGTGGCGGGCACCGTAGCCCCTGAGTCTGCGGAGCTTATCGGCTTCCTCATGTTCGGCAACCTGATCCGTGAGTGCGGTGTGCTCAATTCCCTCAGCGAAAGCGCCCAGAACCAGCTGGCCAACCTGATTACCCTGCTGCTGGGCATTTCCGTAGCCTTCCGTATGCAGGCGGAGTATTTTGTAACCCTTGAGACTTTGGCCATCCTCTTGCTGGGACTCATCGCCTTCATCTTTGATACCGTAGGCGGCGTGTTCTTTGCTAAGCTCTTGAACCTGTTCTCCAAGGAGAAGGTGAACCCTATGATCGGAGCGGCGGGCATCTCTGCCTTCCCCATGGCCTCCCGGGTTGTCCACAAGATGGGACGGGAGGAGGATCCCTACAACTTCCTGCTTATGCATGCCGCCGGCGCCAACGTCAGCGGACAGATTGCATCCGTCATTGCCGGGGGATTGATTCTTTCCCTGGTGGCCCATTGAGAAAGGAGGAACCGTGTTATGAGTTTTCGTTTTGATCCTTCCACCCTTCCTACCACCCTGCTTATGACCCTGAAGGGCATGGTGGGCATCTTTGTGGTCATCGGCGTAATCATGCTGGCCATTTGGCTGCTGAATAAGTTCAGCGCCCCCAAGTCCGAAAAGTAAAAAGCGAATGGAATAAAAGACCGGCGGTTTTTACCGCCGGTCTTTCCGTATATAAGGAAGATGCGTGGGAGAAGGGGCGGGGGCGGAGAAGGGCGAAGCCCTTCTCTTGCGTGGGGGGCAAAGCCCCCCCACGCAAGGGTTCGCAAGGCGAACCGCCGCCCCCGCCCCGGCTTTCCGGAAAAAGCTACTCGTACAGCAGATCGTACTGCTCGTACCAGTTTCGCAGGGTGCCGTCCTGGGCCCAGGTGACCAGCAGGGCGTCCAAAAGCTCAATAAGGGCCTTCTCCGTGGCCGGAGCCATAATGTGATACTGCACCGTGGCAATGTGCCCCGGGTACAAGAGCATATCCTCGTCCATGTAGCTGAGAGCCGCCGTACGGGGCATGGCGGCGTAGTCGATGGTGCCCGCCCGCAGGGCTACCAGCATATCGTAGTAGGCGGCGTAGGGACATATGGATATGGAGGGCACCTCGTCCTCCTGATACTGCAAAAGCATCTTGTAAGCGTCCGTGTTCCTGAGTCCCCCGATGCGCTTATCCTGCAGGGGCCCGGTACCATAGCCCACCAGCACCACGGCGTCGGTATAAAAGGGCATGGTGGTGGCGGCGTACTCCTTGGAGGAAAATTTGGACATGCTGACAATGGCCAAATCAATCATACCGTCGGCCATGCGCCATTGGGCGGTCTGACGGGTAACGGGCACGCTTTCGCAGGCATCCGAAGCGGAAAAAAGGAATTCGGACAGGGCGGCGGAAATCTCCGTCTCCAACCCCTGCCCCTGTTGGTGCAGACCGTACAGGTTTTCGTCTACCCCCACCTTGAGGCCGCCCTTGGCCCGCACCAAGTCCAAATCCGCATTGTTCAGGGCGGACAAAGAGGGCTCGTTGATCCAGATAATCAGCAGAATCAGCAGCAGCAGCCCGGCGCACAGAAACACCGGCCCCACAGGGAGCTTTTCCTGCCAGTCTCCCCGAAAAAGCCGGCGGCGGTGCTTCTGCACCTTTTTGTTGAATCTGGTTTCCATGGTCTGCCTTCCCGTAATTTTAATCCTTATATTTCAGTATACCAGACCTGACGGCGGGAAAAAAGGGGCGGGCGTGTACTTTTTGTAACAAATACACCCGAGGGGGCAATCCCTCGGGTTAAAATGGCGAAAAAAGGGTCAAAGGAGCATGATGAGGGTGCCGACGGTAATGGCACATAGCCCCAGTACGGACTTTTTGGTCATCTTTTCGTGGAACACGGCGTAGGAAAAGAGGACGGTGACCAGAAGGCTCAGCTTGTCAATGGGCACCACCACGCTGGCGGGCCCTTCCTGAAGGGCCTTGTAGTAGCACAGCCAGCTTCCTCCCGTAGCAAGCCCCGAAAGGCAGATAAAGCCCAGCTCCTTCTTGGGGACGGTTTTGAGAGCGGCCTGCTTTCCCTGGACAAAGACCATCATCCAGGACATCACCAGCACCACGCCGGTGCGGATGGCGGTGCCCAGGTTGGATTCCACGCCGGAGATGCCGATTTTCCCCAAAATGGCCGTGAGGCTTGCAAAGAGGGCGGAGCCTATGGCGTACCACAGATAGTGGCTGCCCTTTTGCACGGCGGCAGTGTTCTCCTTCTTTTCCAGCATCAGATAGGTGCCCAGGGCAATAAGCACCATGC
>CAZPCH010000017.1:0-11748 GCA_964585055.1 uncultured Christensenella sp.
GGGATAAGAAGAACCTGCTTCCTCTCTCATCCCCTCCGTCTTGTTCCTTCCGCTTTTTCTGTGTTTTCTCTTAGTCGGCTTTGGAATAGATCCAGCCGTAGTGGAAGCCCTCTTGAGAGCAGCTCAGCAGTTCCGTCACCGTCACCAGCTGGTAGCCCATCTCCTGAAGTTTGGGGATGATCACCCGCACCGCTTCCACCGTCCATTGGTACTTGTCGTGAAAGAGGAAGATGGAGCCGTCAATGCCCCGTCCCATCTCGTCCTTTTCCAACAGCATCCGCTCAATAATCATTTCGGCGGTGTACTGGGGGTAGGTATCGTGGCTGGAGCGGGTGTGGTTGACGATGGCCATGTCGTACTTTTTGCACATGTCCACAATGGCGTTCCGCTTTTCGCTGCCCTTTTCCCCGTAGGAAATATAGGGAGGGCGCAGAAGGTGGGTGGTGTAGTTGAACTTATCCTTGAGAATCTCTATGACGCCGCCTACGCTTTGGTACATCTCCTCGTCGGTGAGCTTCTCCAGATCGTCGTGGTTCATGGTGTGGTTGCCCACGTCGCACCCCAAGGCCAGCTCCCTCTCAATGAGATACTCCTTCCCCTCCACATAGGCGCCCTTGATAAAGAAGGTGGCCCGGGCGCCGTTTTCCTCCAGAATGTCCAGAATCTGGTCGGTGTAGGGGGAGAAGGGGCCGTCGTCAAAGGTCAGGGCCACCATTTTCCCCTCTTTGTCTATCTGCATTTGGTCAATGCGGGCGTAGATTTCCTCGTCACTGTCATACCCGCCGTAGGCCTTCATGAAGGTGTACAGGCGCTCGTTCCGCTCTATATACCAATCCTCCTCAATGGAGGGGGCGGGCATGGCGGCCTCCTTGGGGGCGGGGGTCTCCTCTATAAAAGGAGTCGCCGAAGGGGCGGCTTGCGTGTCCGCAGACGCTTCTTCCCCGCCTATGGACAAAAGCAGCCACAAAAGTCCCCCCAAGAGCAGGACGTTGACGGCGGCGATGCCTATGAGCATATACTTGCGGCGGCGCCTTTGGGCTTTTTTCCTGGCGCGGCGCTTTTTCTCCTGAGCCGTCAGCTTCTTTTTGGGACGGGTTTGTTCCATACCTTACTTGCAGGCCAGCCGCCGAATGGCTTCGGCCATAATGAGGGTGTTCTTTTCTAAATCCTCCAGAGAGATGCTCTCATCGGGCATATGGCACATATCCGCCTGCCCGGGGAACACGGGGCCGAAGGCCACGGCGTTTTTAAAGAGTTTTGCATAGGTGCCGCCGCCCATGCTGACGGGCTTTGCGTCCCTGTCTCCGGTGACGTCCCCGTAGACCTCCATCAAAGTGGACACCAGTTCCCCGTCCTTGGGCAGAAAATGCCCCTCGGTATTGCCGTCATGAAGGCAGGAGAGCCCCAGCGCCCCCAGCTTTTCGTCCAGCGTGGAGCGGATGGCTTCATAGCTGTGGGTGAAGGGATAGCGGCAGTCAAAGGTAATGGTCAGGCCTTCCTCATTGACCTCCAGAATGGTGGGCATGAAGGTAATGCGGCCGGACTCATCCTCCTTATCAAGGCCTAAAGTTTCCCCGTGCTTATCAAAGGCAAGGAGGGAGGCAAGGCCGCCCAGGGTTTTCCTATCCTCTTCGGGGAGGTTCTGCTGGGCAATCACAGCGAGCAGTCCCTGCATGGCGTTGGAGGCCAGCTCCGGCATGGAGGCGTGGCCCATGCGGCCGATTACGGAGACGGTGTTCCCCTCAAAGGCGGCCATATAGCCCTCGGGCAGAGTGACGGGGGTCACGGGGCAGGGCAAAAGGGCCTTTGCTTCCCCGGGGATGACGTTTGCCACGGTGCCCACCTTGGCCTTCACTTCACTTCTGTAGGCCTTGTGGTAGACGGCGTGAAGAATGCCCATTTCGGAATTGACCACGGGGTAGACGGCGTCGGGGGTAAAGGCCAGAGCAGGCTCTCCCTCTACTTCTCTATAGTGCGCCATACCCGTGCAGCCGCACTCCTCGTCCAGTCCCAGCAAAAGGCGCACACGGCGGCGGGTGGGATACCCGGCGGCTTTCACGGCGGCCAAGGCATAGAGAGCGGCCATGGCGGGACCTTTATCGTCGATGGAGCCCCGGGCATAGAGGCGGCCGTCATGAATCTCTGCGCCGTAGGGGGGGTAAGTCCAGCCGGTGCCTTCGGGGACAACGTCCAGATGCCCCATAATGGCCAGAACCTCCTCGCCCTCGCCGTACTCTACCACGCCGCAGCGGTGGTCTACGTCAAAAACCTTCTCAAAGCCCAGTTTTTTGGCCATGTCTTTAAAGCAGACCAGGGCCTGCTCCACATGTTCGCCGTAGGGCATATTTTCTTTGGGCTCGCCTCTGGAGACGGAGGGGATACGCAGCAGGGTCTGCAGATCCTGCACCTGCTGAGCAAAAGAAGCGTGAATGAATGCTTGCATAAAAGCCTCCTGTTAGCTTGTATATCTGTCAGTATCCCCTGTTGTCCGCCATAAAGCAACCAAAAGGGGGAATTTTCCCCGAAGGGGGATAAAAAAGGGGTGGGCGGGCTTGGGGCTGGGGGGGCGGCGGCTGCCTGCGGCAGCGCTTTTGGCCGCTTGCGGCCAAAAGGGAACGGCAGAGCCGTTCCCGCCGCCCCCCGCCCCTTTTACACTCTATTCACACTTTTCCCTTAAAAACATACTTTATTCAGATAAATTTTGCCTTTTTACCGATTTTTGTTTACGGGCTGTTTACAACCAAAAGAGAGAAAAAAAGTAAAATATAGTAAAGAACCGCCAAGGGGCATACACTGTCCCAAAGGCATAGAATGGGAGTGACCATGAAACAGATTAAACAAACTCCTCAGGGAGACCCGCATACAAACATATCCTTAGGACGGGTGCTGGGCTGGATTTTCAGTTCCGTCATCCTGCTGTCCGTCATGCTGGGGGGGCTGTATTTCCACGACGCCCTCCGCCTGCAGATGAAGTCCGGGGTGGCTCAGCCCGTAGAGGGGCGCACCAAAGCCGTGGTGCAGGTAAGCCCCACGCCCCTTCAGCAGGAGGAGGCCCTTCCCGTGCTCTCCCCTACTCCCGAAAGCTTGCCCACCCCTACTCCCCGTCCCATGCCCACGGCCTCCCCTACGGCCGCTCCCTATATACACCCTTTGCAGGGGGATGTGCTGGAGGAGGGCATGGAGGCCCCCATCGCCATTGACATTCAGATTCAGCTTATGGTGCTGGAGTACATGGACTTTGACCAGCCCGGGGAGGAATACGGTGCAGGCGCCGCCAACGCCATGGCCCTTTTCCAGCGGCGCAACGGCCTGCCGGTTACGGGAAAATGCGACAAAGCCACCTATGAAAAGCTCTATTCCCAAGACGCCCTCCCCTTTGCCCTTGAAAAAGGGGACACGGGGGACGAGGTGCAGTCCGTTCAGGATCGGCTAATGGAGCTGGGGTACCTGTCCGCCCCCGGCATGGGGGTCTTTGACGAGGAGACGGAGGACGCCGTTCTGCGCTTTTGCAGTAAAAACGGTCTGGAAAAGACCCCTGCCGTCAGCGCCGAGATGATCGAACTGCTTATGGGCGAAGAGGCCGTGCAGAATTCCTATAAGAAGGGAGAAACCTCCCCCGAGATTCAAGCCTTCCAGCAGCGGCTCCTGGAGCTGGGGTATTTAACCTATGCGGCCGATGGCAACTACGGGGATCTCACCGTTCAGGCGGTCAAGCGGTTTCAGGACAACTGCGGCCTTATCGCCGACGGCTCCTTTACCACCGCCACGGTGCAGGCCCTTATGGAGGAGGACGCCCCCGTGTTCCGCTTTGAAAAGGGCATGTCGGGAGCGGACGTGCGCCAGCTTCAAAAGCGCCTTTACAAGCTGGGCTACTTAAGCGAGGGGGATCTGTCGGGGAAGTATGACCAGACCACCGTGGAGGCGGTAAAAGCCTTCCAAAAGCGGAACAATCTGTCTGCAGACGGCCTTGCAGGGGGCGATACCCTCACGGCTCTGCTTTCAAACGAGGCGGAAAAAGCCCCGGCCCCCAAGGCTACCGCCACGCCCAAGCCCACCAAAAAGCCTGAGAAAACGGCGAAACCGACTTCTACGCCTAAGCCAGAAAAGACGGCGAAGCCCACCAAAACGCCGAAACCTGAAAAAACGGAGAAGCCTACCCCTACGCCCAAGCCCGAGAAGACCGCAAAGCCTACTCCTACGCCTAAGCCCGAGAAGACCGCAAAGCCTACCAAGACGCCCAAGCCTACCAAGACACCGAAACCTACGGCCACCCCGGAGCTTTCCAACGAAACCCCTGCCCCGGGCGGCGAGGAGATTTTGCCCACGCCGACCCCAGAAATAGAGGAGACCCCAGAAGCGCCTCAAGAGCCTACTCCTACGCCCAAGGAGGAGAAGGAGGAGGAAAAGGACTTCGGCACGGGGGTGGAGGCCCTCATTGCCGTGGCAGAAAGCAAGCTGGGCTGCAAGTATGTGCGGGGTGCCAAAGGCCCCAACACCTTTGACTGCTCCGGCTTTGTGTACTGGTGCCTCAACCAGGCGGGGATGAAGGTGGGGTACATGACCTCCATCCGCTGGCGCACCTGCGATAAATTCACACGCATTGAGTCCATGGACGATCTAAAGCGGGGGGACATTCTGGTCTTCTCCGGCAAGACCAAATCCTCGGGGCATGTGGGCATCTACATGGGCAACGGCAAGATGATTGACGCAGGCTCCTCTGCAGGCAAGGTGCTCATCCGCAAGAGCATCTTTACCTCCTACTGGGAAGAACACTTCCTCATGGGATACAGAATCTGGGATTAACGCCCCAATTTACGGAAAAAAGTGCTTTTCCGTCCTCTTTTTTTGGCTCCCTCTTGACAGCAGTCCAGTGAACTACTGTCGAGCTGTCGCCGAGAGAAGCGAGGTGACTGAGGGAGAGAAAAACCTCTTGAGCACTTTGGTTCTTAAGTTAATGACATTGACACAAAAAGAGGCCTGATTTCTCAGGTCTCTTTCTTTTCCTTTAGTTCTGCACGAAGCGGCTTTGGGTATAGGGAAGATTCCCCTGGTGGCCGTAGATCTTGGTCTTATTGCCCCGCTTGTTCAGCCTCGTCCACAGCCCCACGGCGGTATTTTTGCTTCCCGCCACGGCGCCCTTGGGCAAATCCGCGTTCTTTATATCCGCCGCCTCCTCTTCTTTCGTTTCTTCCGCCGCCCGCTGCCGCCTTGCCAGGGAGGCAAGGTAGCTTTTGTACATGCTCTCCGCCGCCGTCAGAGCCTTGTCCCGAGCGGCATTTTGAGCCTGTGCGTTGAATTTCTCCGCCTCCATGCGGTAGCCAAGCTGAGTTTCCCAAGCCTTAAAAAGCTGTTCCGCCAAGGCCGCTCCGTAGGAAGCCTCTAAGTCCCCACGGTTCTCCAAAAGCTGGTTCTGCCGCCGATACTTTAGATCGCTCACATAGGTGCTTGCTCCCATGCCCCGGCTCCATGCGTCGGCGTCCAACTGCCCGTTGTACAAGGCCGCCTGCTGTTCCTGCTTTTTCAGCGCCTTTTCGTAGGCCGGGCGCAGATAGCTTTCAATGCGCTCCCGCAAGGCGTCCATGTCCTCGGGGGCGTAGGTCATAAGGTTGGGCGCATACTGCTCCTTGGTCTTTTCATAGAAGCTCTCAAAGCTCTCGCTCATACAATTTCCTCCTCTCCCTGCTCTAAAGTCACGATTCTCTTCTCCAGCTCCGCCACCTTATTATATAGGATGGCAAAGTTCTGGTTCAAATTGCTCTCGTTTTGGGCAATGGCGCTGTCCGCCTCCATGGCGTCCTCCCCCTTTTGAGGGCGTCGGCTCAGGTACAGGGGAAACAACGCCTGCATTCCCGTTTCCATAGTGTGTTCTCCTTTCTTTTTTTATCCCGGAATGTGCTTCTGCCTGTCCATCAGCAGCTCCATGCCGCCCAAAAGGCAGAAGTCCTTTCCCTGTATGTTTTTCAGCGTTAGCTGAATCCGCCTGCCGCCTCCCTGCAGTCGGGCAACGCCAAGCTGTCCCCAGGAGGCTAAGGGGAGGGTGGAAAAACAGCTTCCGCTTTCCCAGCCTGCTTCCACGTCCAAGGCCCCTTCCCCCCAGCCCGCCGCCGTCAGATCCATAAGCCGCTTTTCTTCATAGAGGCTCCCTGCCGCCGTCCACGGAGTCTTCCACACGGCCTCAATGTTTGCGCCGTTGTAGGTGCCGCTTTGGTCAAAGACGCACAGAGCCCCCGCCCCTGTAAGAAGGTACAGCTTTCCTCGGCAGCTATAAAGATCCACCACGGAGAACCCCCGCAGAAGCAAAAAGCAGTCCCGCTCTATGTCATAAACGGCCACGGCGTCCTCATAGGCGCTTTGGGCGGACAGCTTCAGGGTGAAGTACAGCTTGGTGCCGCACACGGCGCTCATACAGTTTCTTAAATCCGCCTTCTTCAAAAGACGGTTCAAGTCTCCGCCGTGAGGGGGTCTGCGCAGGGTCTGGCCGTCATAAAAGTACAGCCCCGTCTCCGTCAAAAAGAAGAGCCTGTCCCCGTAGGCAAGGCACGCCGTGTGCCGAGGCTCGCACAGGGGGCCGTCCACAGGCTGAATGCGGAAGTTGGAGGGTCTGTCCCCCAGCAGGCGGTACAGCCTGTCCCGCTTCAAAATCACAAGCTGGTTGCTCATGGCCTTCAGCCCCGTAATGGGGGAGGAGTCCGTGCCCACTTCCATGTACCCTCCGGACACGTCCGCTCCCTCTTTGGCTGTGCCCCAGTTGTCCAGGGAGCGTCCGTCCCCCGGGGCTTGGCTCCAGTACAGTCTGGCGGGGTGCGCCTTTTCCCCTGCCGAAAAGAGGCGGCCGAAGTAAAGGGCCAGATAGTTTACCGGCGCCTGAGACTGCTTCTCCTCGCTTCCAAAGACGGTGACGTCGTCCGCATCCTCCTGCCAGCAGCGGATGGGGTACTTGCCGCTGGCAATGAGAAGCTGTTCCTGCTCCCCAATCTTCACGGGGAGAAAATCAAAGCGGCTTCCGTCCTCAGCAGGGGTGCCAAAGCCCCAGATGCCGCTCCACACCTCCTGCGCCTCCTTGTAGCGCCAGATGCCGTCCTTGCGCAGGACGATGCACCCCGGGTTCCCCGTCTCTCTGGGCCACAGGTGAAGGCGGAAGAGGGTTTGGGTGCCGCTGAGGGGGTTGCGGAAGACCTGAGAAAAGCCTCCTGCCCGCTTGAGCTGTCCGTCCTCCGTGTCCACGTTCCATGCCTCCTTGGCCCACTGAAGGGAGTTTTCCCCTTCATATTCAGGCTGTACCCCCATGAAGGGGCCCAGTTTCAAAGTGGTCAATGCCATTTTGTGTCTCCTTTCTATCCTTTAGAGCATGTTGTAGAACCGGTTCTCCCAAGGCCCCGGCTGGTTTTTAATCCAGGCCTGCTTCTGCTGTTCGTATAAAGCCATGGAGAAGCGTCCCACGTTGTAGGCCCCTGCGTCCAGCTGAGCCTTTTCCTTAGCGGCAATGTAGCTGACCAGCAGGTTGTGACAGCCCTCGGGAAGCTGAGGTTCCTCCCAGTCCTTCTCAATGGCCGGGGGCATGTAGCGGTAGACCACCTCCACCGTGTCCCCCTCCTTTAGCCCGGGAATGAGAATGTCCCGGGCGGAGCCTGCATAGTAGAAGGGAAACCGCTTTCCCTCCTTTTCCACCCCCAGCACCTTGATGCAGGGGTAATAGAGGGCGTCGGGGTAGAGATACCCCCCTTCCTCCAAGGTCATCTCCTCCCGAGACCAGGGGCGCAGGCTTAAGCCCAGATCGCACAAGGCCTCGTTGCACCAGAACGTCAGCTTGGGCCGCCACAGTTCCAGAGTATCCTCATCGTCGGGAAGCCCCACCAGGGCCATGCTGGTTTTTAATATGGTCAAAAGATTCATAAGTGCCTCCTTAGCCGATGCGGCAGCCTCCCTGCCCCTTGTACCCCGCCACCAGACGGGGGTCGAAGAGAAGACTCCGCTGGCTTTCCTCCACCACCTTGGCAATGGCGGGGGAGACGTATACGGTTTTGTCCGTGGGCAGGCGGAAGTTTACGCCGTTGACGGAGCCCTCCAGATGCTTCCCCCACAGAGCCGAGGGGGCATAGACGGGCAGTAAGTGTTCCTGATTGTTCTTTTTCATACCTTTTCTCCTTTTTTATGGATGATTTTATCTGTCTCTCGGTCTGCTTTTATAGACAGTTCCTTTCTCGGCTTGAGGTGAGTAGCCGAAAAGAGACTCTTCCGCCTCTTGGCCCCCTTTTTAGACCGAGAGAGTCCCTTGGGGCTCCCAAGAACAGGAGCCCCCGGAAAACAGCCTTTATGCAGACACGGTGTGCTCGATTTTAATGAGCCAGAGAGGGTTGAGCACCTTGGCGGTGTAGGCCGCCACCTTGGCGCCCACGGTGCCCCGCTGGTTCAAAGGATCCGTAGTCCCCGCAGAGCCCTGAGGCTTGATGATGGTCTCCATAGCCCCGGTGCCGTCCACATCAATGACCCCGTAGGCGTCTGCGCCGAAGACCAGAGTGGCGTGTACCGCAGGACAGCGGAAGGTGCTTTCGTCCATCTTTCCGCCGTCGTCGGTGTATACCGTATCCCCGGCGTTGAAGCTGGCGGCCTCGTGAAGGCGGACGGTGTTGGTGCTTCTGTCAAAGGAGTTGTTGGCGGCCAGCTGGCACATCTCCCCGTTTACATAGATGTAGCCGCCGCCGGTGGACAGATAGGCCGCCTCCTTCTCCGTAGGCTCGTTCTCCAGCTCAAAGACCAGAGAGTTGGTCACCTTGCTCTTTACGGCGTTGAAAACGCTCTGCTCATAGACCTTAGCCTCCGTGGACTCCACAAAGACCACGCCGAAGAGTCTGCCGATTTCTCCGGAGTAAATCTGCTCGGCGTTGGAGTACTTGCTCACGTCCTGCCACAGGCTGTCGTTCTGCAGGTCATAGGTAGCATCGGGGGAGCAGATGCACACATAGTGGGGCTTTCTGGCGGCGCCGTCGGCCCCGGTGTAGAAGGGGCGGGCCTTGTTCTTCTTCAGGGTGCGGACGGCCTTGCGCACCTCCTCCACGGTCAGCTTATCCCCGTCGGTAAGCTCGCTTCTGGTGCTCTTCCCGTTGGCGTACTGGACGGAGGTGGTGGCGCACATGGCGTCTCGGGTGACCCACTCCACCACGGTGCCAAGCTGCTCGCCCAAAAGTTCGGCGCTGTCGGCAATGACCGCATCATAGGCGGTCAAATCCAGCAGGTCGCTGACCTCCACAAAGGCGCCGTACTGGCTGACCTCCGCCTCCACCTTGGACTGGGACAGGGACTGACCCGTGGGCGTGACCCCCTCCTGCAGGGTCAAAGCCTGGGTGTCGGGGGTAAAGAGTTCGTAGCGGCGGAACTCCACCCGCTTGCCGCTGTGGCGGGGGATGGAGCGCTTCTGGCCGAAGGCGGCGTGGACAAGGCGGGTCTTGGCGGTGTCCAGTAGCTTTCTGTCGTAAAAGGTCTTGTTAAAATAAGCGTTCTGAGTGGTATTCAGGGTAGTATTCATAGTAATTCCTCCTTAATTATGTTGGTTTTGTTGGTTTTGTTGGTTAGTTTCGGTTTCGCTTCATCATGTTCTCAAGAGCTTTGAAGGCTTCGGGACTCATGTGCATGTAATCCTCCCCCGGGGCAAGGGAGCGGTTGGCCTTGGTGGGGCGGGGCAGGGCTTTGCGGTTTTCCGCCGCCCGGGTCAATTCCTCCATGGCTTGGGCCTTGGCGTTCTTTGCTTCCTTTTCCGCCTTGTATACCCGCAAAGCGGCGTAGGCAGGCAGTTCCTGCAACAGCAGGGCAAAGTCCTCCTGCTGACAGGCCTCCTCCAAGTCCACCCCCTCAGGGAGCTTCCCCTCCTCGGCCAAGGTCAAAAGTTCCTCCACCGCTTCCTCAAAGGGATTGTTTTCTTTCTCCGCAGGCACAGGCTCTGCGGGCAGTTCGTTCTTTTTGAAGATACTCATCTTTTTCCTCCTTTGTTTATTTTGAGAACCTCTCCGGCTCCCCATCTTTTTTGTTCGGTTTCTTCGTCTCGTTCCAAAATCTTCAGCACCTGCTCCTGCCCGTCAAAGCGCATAAGCTCCACGGTCTGTCTGGGGGTCAAAGCCCCCGCCTGCATAAGCTGTAAAAGAAGCTCGTTTTGGGCGGCGGCGCTGAACTTGCTCTGCTTGGCGGCCTTTACGGAGATGAAAAACTCCACGGGCCTGCCCTCCGTGTATCTAAGGAGTTCGCTGTGGAAGTACACATCCCGGGTGACCCCGTTTTCCGTAATCATCACCGGGCGGCGGTAGAAGTTAAACTCCCGCTCCACCTCTATCTCCATGCGCACCGCCTGACGGAAGCCCTCGTGAAGCTGCTCCGTGGCCATGCGGGCCCGCTTGGTGCTGGCCTCCTGCAAGGCCTGAATGGCGCTGGCCGCCGTGACCCCTTGACGGTAGTTTCCGCGGCTGGAGTCGTTGGCGCCGCTCTCCTCCTTGATGTCCTCCCGAATCTTCTCAATGTAGCTCATGAGATAGCTGGGCAGGGGCGGGGTAGTGAACCAGGTGATGCCGCTGAGGCTCTCCCCTCGGTGCACCTCCTTGGACCAGTCCTTTAAGTCCTCCTCGTCAAAGCCGGAGCTCTCCGTCACAAGGAGCTTGTTGCGGCTGGCCATAAAGGCGTTCTTCAGCACAATCTGATCCAGCTTGTCCGCATACCGCTGCTGCTTTTCAAACAGATCCACAATCCCAAAGCCCAGACAGCTTCCCTTGCGCACATACAGGGGGGTCAGAATAAAGGGGTACAGGCCGTGGGAAAAATACCCCTCCGGCTTCAGCTTTCGGCTGTCCGCCAGCACCACGCCTCCGCAAAGGAGGGCCATGTGCACCCGAGTGCGGCCGTTTTTGTCAGGGGGCGTCTTCCACCAGTACTCCAACAGCAGTAGGGCGTCCCGCCTGTCCGCCAAAAGGACCTCGTCCATGGGACGCTGGTCATAGGCATACACATCCTCCCCGATATAGGGCGCCTTCTCCGGGTAATGCTCCTCAATCCACTGGCGGGAGCGCAGGGAGAACTTGAAGACCCCACGCCCCTCCTGCATGTCGTCGCACAGTGGGTCAAAGAGGATGCTTCTGTTGTCCACACTGCGGATGTAGGCACCCCCCAGGCCCCCGTTGAGGCTGGGGTCATAGCCCACCTCCTGCACGCAGTAGCCCCCTACCAGCAGATCGTGGACCAGCTTGCGGTACTCTATGGGATACCCGCCCTCGTCATGGTTGCGGGCAATGAGGGCTTCCACAATCTGGGCCGTCTCCCCGTCTGCCCCACGCTCGGGGGCAATGACCGCCTGAGGGCACTGCTCCATTAGATCGGCGCTGACGCACTCCACGGTGGACTGAATCACGGGGGTTACGGGGCGGGGCTCGTTGGGATCGGTGACGGGCACGTCATACCAGTGATCCCCCCGATACATCCGCTCGTTGTTCTCCAGCCGCTGCCACTCTCGCATGTAGGCACTGCGGTAGGAGTCAAAGAGGGCGTAGGCTCGCTGGGCAAGGAGCTTTTCGCCCCCCTCTTTGTCCTTTTTGTTCATACTCTTCTTCCTTTCTCTTGTTTTTTCCTTACACCCCTCTGAACCCGTCTCTCGTCCTACGCATGGGCGAAGCGAAGGGGTCATAGACGGGGGCGATTTTCTCCTGCTTCTCTTGGGCAGGGAGGGGTCTGGACATTAGCCCGTAGCGGAGCGCCTCCGGGGCGTGATCCTCA
>CAZPCH010000018.1:0-11549 GCA_964585055.1 uncultured Christensenella sp.
TACTGCTTTGCTTCCGCCGTGTTCAATACGCTCAGAAGCTGCTGGTTGGGCTTATTAAAGTGGATGGCCACCTGCTCTACGGCGGTGAGAATGACCAGGGCATCAGCGTCCAAATCCTCCGCCAGCTTTTCGCTGGCCAGATCCTTGTCGATGACCGCAGCGGTGCCGGTGAGAAGCCCCTGCTCGTCCTCGACTACAGGAATGCCGCCGCCGCCAACGGTGATGACAATAAAGCCTGCCTGCTGGAGGGCTTTGACTGCATCCAGCTCCACAATCCTGGTGGGCAGGGGAGAGGCCACTACCCGCCGCCAGCCTCGGCCGGCATCCTCCTTCATGGCATAGCCCTTTTCTTCCGCCAGCTTCTTGGCTTCCTCCTCCGTATAGAAGGGGCCGATGGGCTTGCTGGGATTTTTAAACTTGGGATCGTTTTGATCCACTACCACCTGGGTGACTACGGTGACCGTTTCCTTGGAAATGCCCCGTTCCCGCAGTACCTTTCCAAGACCCTGCTGGATATGGTAGCCGATATATCCTTGGCTCATGGCACCGCAAACGTCAAAGGGGAGAGCGGGGGTAACGGCGGCGGCCGCTTCATTCTGCAGGACAATGCGTCCTACCTGAGGTCCGTTGCCGTGGGCGATGACCACCTGATACCCCGCCTCGATAATGTCGGCGATATAGGCGGCGGTCTTTTCAACTACCCGGAGCTGTTCTTCGGCAGTGGCGGGACGGCCTGCTTCCTGCAGAGCGTTTCCGCCCAGAGCAATGACAATCTTCTTCATGGAGTTCCCTTTCTTTTGCAAAACAATGCAAGTTTTCACTCAAAGTATAGCCTCCCGCCCCCATAACTGTCAATCGGGAAAGAAACTATATTTTTTCAGGGTGCCCAAAGGAGAAATACGGTACGGCTTTCGCCTTGAAGACAAGACGGGATTCAGGTATAATGCAATAGAAGAAAAAACGGTTTTTGCGAAAAAAACGGACGGCTTGCGCAAAAGTAAAGCAATTTGAAGGATTCTATTGTATACTCACCATATCTATGAGGAAAGGGGGCAGAAACATGGCTATAACGGAATGGGCTCTTTGCAGGAAGGAGATTGGGCAGGAGGGCCTGCAGGTGCTTCTTTGTGATGACGATGGGGCCTTTTTGCAAAGCCTTCGGCCGGAGCTGGAGCGAATCTTTTCCAAGCTGAATATGACTGCTTCCGTATGGATGGCTCAAGGGCCGGGAGATTTGAAACATGAATGGCTTTCGGCCTGCGACCTTGTCTTTTTGGACATTGACTTTGAGCGGGAAGAGCAAAACGGCATCGACATTGCCCGTATGCTTCGAAAGGAGAACAGGCGGGGGCTCATCTTTTTTGTCACCAACTATATTGACTATGCGCCGGAAGGGTATGAGGTGCAGGCCTTCCGCTATATTTTGAAGAGGGACATGGCGGCGGTACTGGAGCGCTATTTGCTTCAGGCCATGGATGTTTTGGCGGAGGGACAGGAATGCTTGCGGCTGAAGGACGGAGAAGCTTTTGAGGACTTGCCCCTGGAGGGCATTTCCTATCTGGAGGTCATGGATCACTATGTGAGCATTCACACAGGAGAAACTTCCTACACCATGGGCGCCACCCTGTCCGGCCTTGAAAGAGCGCTGGAACCCCATGGCTTTCTGCGCATACACAAGAGCTATCTCGTGAACATGAGGCATATTAAAAAGTTCCGCAGTCGGGAGTGCCTGCTGCAGGACGGCACCGTGCTGGCGGTCGGCGAAAAAAACTATGCCAAGCAAAAGCAGAAGTATCTTCTCTGGAAAGGAATGAAGTGATGCTGCAGTACGGGTGCATTCCGTTGTGGGCGGCGCTTCAGATATGGTTCTCCCACTCATTTTTTGCTGTATGGCTGGAGATAAAATGCCGCAGGGAAGAGACGGTATGTTTTTTGCTGGCAGTGTGGGTGCTGACGGTTCTCTTCGGCTTTTTTGAAGTGCAGGGCCTCTATGCCTACTTGATGTACGTGCTGGGGGCGGCGGTGCTGCTTTTGGGAGAATTTAAAGAATGGGGAGGAAGGGGACTGGGCTTGCTGGTCTTTGCCTTCGTACTGTCGGCAGGCACGGACGCTTTCACGGAATCCGCAGCGGCAGGGCTGACCGGGGCATCCTATTACGGGGCGCTGACGGCAGGGAAAGCTTTCCCACTGTTGCTTGTACTGCTTTTAAGATGGCTGAAACCGAAACTGGCCGTCTCCGACGAAAACGATGCGGATAAGGAGATGCTGCTTTTGCGCCAGCATATGGAAATGCAGCAGGAGAGTATGAATGCCTTGGAACAGAACTATCGCCTCCAAAGAAAAAGCACTCACGAGTTTGAACATCATCTGCAGGTGCTGGGGGATCTGCTGGAGACCCATGAGCTAGCGGCTGCCGGGGAGTATCTGGACAGGTTAAAGAGAAATCGCTCCATACATTCCGCCGATATCACCTCCCACCATCCCGTGGTGGATGTGATTCTAAACCAGAAGTATCAGACCGCTCGGGAGAACGAGATTCACATGCAGATTCAGGTCAACGACCTGTCCAAAATCGACATCCCCTCTGATTCCCTTGTGGTGCTTTTGACCAACCTTTTTGATAATGCCATAGAAGCCTGTCGACGTACCGACGGGTATCGGGAAATTATCTGCAGCATCCTTTTTCAGGAAGAGCTGTACATCTCCATACGCAACACCTCCGAGCCTGTGCATATAGAGGACGGAAAGATTCCCACCTCCAAGGCCGATTCCCTGAGCCACGGTTTCGGCTTACTTAGCGTCAGCTATGTACTGGACAAGCTGGGCGCTGAGTATACCTTCCATTATAAGGAAGGGTGGTTCAGCTTTGCCACCGAGATTGACTGCGGCTGACCTTTTTGCGAAGAAAATGTCCCGTTTGCGCAGTGCCTCTTTTCATCTTTTTTGCATCTGTTATACTGAGATGTAATAAAATGCAAGGAGGTGTATTTGTATGAAGTCTATCAAGCAGGTGTGGCGTCAGCCCGTGAAAACGGCGGCGGGGATTCTGCTTACTGCCTTGGCGGCAGCGGCTCTGTGCGTATGCGCCGGACAGAGTTTTGCCGCACAGGCCACACAGAAGAAGCTGGACGAAACCTACCTGTCCATTGCCTTGCCCCGAGGTGCTTACAACAGCGATACGGATGCGTGGGCTCTTGCTTATGCCGAAGCCCATCCCGAAGTGGTGGCATCCGTAGGCAATCCGGGCTTAATCAGCGCCGGCATTGACGACGTGGAACTGATTAACTTTGAAGAAGACTTTCATGGAGACGTTGAAAATGCCAACGGTAATTTTCCTTACAATCGTGTACTGCTGGAGATAGAAATCACCGAAGAGCCCGTTGTAAGAAGTATGGCCACGGATGTGGTCATGATTGACGGAGAGCCCCTGATGCATCGGTGTTTCGACGAGCTTTCCGTTGAAAACGGCATCATATCCGATCGGGGGAGCGTGGAGCTGAAGGGAAAAGTCCTTAAGGTTTTCGGCCTGCAGGCGGGGTATGCAAACCCGGTGGGCTATCATGTGACCGTACACCATGTATTTCGTGCCGATGAAGGGGCGGAAAAGAATTTTAGAGTGGGACAGCGGTATTTGGTCTACGGCTGGAACTATCAGGATTTAGACTATCAATTGCGCTCCGGTATAGCAAAGCTTAGAATGAAATCGGATTTATATACCCGGGGCAAAAAATACTTTGCCGAGCACTTCGAAGAAAGCGATCTGATTCCTATTGACTATGATCACAATTCCTATGGCTATGTGAAAAAGATACGGATAAACGATGCATACGTGGGCTTGACAGAGGCCGACATGAATAACTTCAGAAGAGTTTGGGTCAATGGCTACGATATGACCGATTTTCGCGACTATGGCTGGACGGAGGCAGGGGACAAGTATAAAAATCTTCTGTTTGCCGGAGAATATTCCGATGTGATAAACCGGATTCCCCATGACGACGGAAAAGTATACAGAACCTCCTTCCGCTATGAGGCGGAGTTTATAGATACGGTAAGCTGGATTTCCGACGATTGGAAAGAGGTGCAGATTCCCTACGGGGAGTATCACGAAAAGTATCCCTTCCTCACGCTTGTGAAGCTCAGCGGGACGGCGGAGGAGTTTTTGAACAGCGATGAAGGCGCACCCTGGCGGGCGGCGCTGGAGGAGATGGAGGTCAACAATCACGCCTTTGCCGTAATCGGCGTAAAGGATATGCTGGAAATCACGGACTTGGCCATGAGCAAGGGAGAAGTGGTGGAGGGGCATGCCTTTACGGAGGAGGAACTGAAAAAGGGAAAGAAGGTTTGTCTAATCTCCTCCTATCTTGCAAGAGCCAACGGATTGGAGGTAGGGGACGAAATTCATCCCAGTTTCTACGTATCCGATTTGAATGTGCCAAACCAGAAGACGCTGGCGGCCAGAGACGATATCGTGGATAAAAGCGGAGACTATATCCTTCTGCCGGGGTACGAAACCAAGGACGAGTATGCCTATTCCAACCCCAATCCCTACTATTACCATGCCGCCACCACCCAGCTGCAGGCGCAGGAGGCCTATACCATCGCAGGCATTTATGACGCATACGAATGGATGAGCGGCCGGGACAACGTTTACTGCTTTACGCCCAATACCATCTTTGTGCCGGCCTCCTCCGTGAAGTATCCAATGGAGCGGGGGCAGTGGGGGTTCTATCGGAACTTTATCATCACCAACGGCATGATGGACGAATTCAGCCGTGCGGTGGTGCAGGCCGGGTATACGGATGCATTCTACTTCAACGATAACGGCTACAGCGCCGTGGAAAACAGCATGGACGCCTATCGGGAAAACGCCAACCGCGCCATGGGAATCGGAGTATGCGTGTATGCCGTTTTGTTCTTTGTATATATGCTGTTGTTCCCCCTGCGGCAAAAATCGGTGCTGGATACCATGTTTTCTCTGGGCGTGCCCAAGGGGAGACGAGTTAAACATGTGTGCATCAGCAGTTTGGCGGTGCTCCTTCCCGGAACGGCCATTGGCGTCGGCGTGAGCTTTGTTCTTTGGCAGCGTGTCAAGGAAATTGTTTTGGCGGAGGCGGCCTCGGTTTTGACCGTTGAGATGGAGCCTCGGGTGCTGGTTCTTTTGGGAGCCGCCTCTTTGGCGGTGCAGATGCTGGCGGTTCTTTGCATGGCGCTTCCTCTCACAAAGGAAAGCGGATTGAAGAAGCGGAGATAAGGGGGATGAAATCATGCTGAAAGATGTATGGAAGCGGGTTCTGCGGCAGCCGCTGTTTCCCGTGGCAATCATGCTGAAATATGTATGGAAGCGGGTTCTGCGGCAGCCGCTGTTTCCCGTGGCAATCATGCTGACGGCGGCGGTGTTTTCGGTAATTCTGTGCAGTCTGCATAGCGCCGCCGAAAAGGAGGCGGAGGACTATGCGGATATTTATCAAAATACGCCTGTGACCTTCTCTGTAACGGATTTGACCGGTCTGCGCTCCGACAATCTGGCTGCCCCCCGCTGGGTGGTAAACGTTTTTAACGAAGTCTACCCCGTGTCCAACGGCCTTGCAAAATACACAAAGGATTTGAAAATAAAAATGAGCATGGACAACATATCCGGAATTACGGATATGGAAGCGGAGTTTTTGTTTACGCCTCAGATGGGCGGAAAAATTGAGTGGAAGGAGGGGTATGACGAAAGCTGCTTTGCAGGGAAGGAGCGTGTGTGCGTGGTGCCGGAGGAAAGTTTGGCGGGGCCGGAGTCCGACGAGATTACCTTAACTTTTACATATCGTCCGCCCTTTTACCCGGAGGATCGCACGGAGACCATTACGGCAAAAGTGGTCGGCACCCACTCCCTTGGAAACGGGATTACCTATTGCCCCTTTTCCGTCATGCAGTTTATATACTCTTCCTTGGACAAAACCTTTGAAGCGGACGCCATTGGGGGTACGCTGGTAGACAACAACAAGCTGGAGGAGTTTCAAGAAGCGGCGTCCCAGTGGTTTGCGGAGCCTAACTACAGCGGCATCCAGACTCCGTGGGACTATTCCTGGTATTCCTATTATCCATATGCGCTGAAGATCGACGATATCCAGCTCCGCTCCGCACAAAGCACCATGGAGAACAGCCGCATTATCAACACCGTATGCGCTTTGGCCGTCTTTATTCTTTCTGCGGGGGCAGGGTTTTTAATCGGTTTTCAGACCGTGCGCAGCCGCAAACGGGAGATTGTTCTCATGCGCACCATGGGTACGGCGGACGGAGCCGTGTATGTATCCCTGCTTTTGGAGCAAATGACCTGCGTTCTGCTGGGAACGGTTTTGGGCGGCGCCGCCTACGGCTGGCAGCCTTTGCATCAGCTGGGCATTGTGGCGGCGGTATATTGCGTAGGCCTAAATGCTGCGCTGATTGTGACCCTGCGAAAAAATCTGCTTACGGGCATCAAAGAGGAGGAGGATTGACATGAGTATTTCTCTTAAAAATGTATCTTACAGCTATAGCGGCAAGTTCCAGACGGTAAAAGCGGTAGACGACGTTTCCTATGATTTTGAACCGGGGAAGTGCTACGCCATTATCGGAAAATCCGGCTCGGGCAAAACCACCCTTCTGTCCCTTATGGCAGGCTTGGATTTGCCTACGGAGGGGGAGATTGTGGTAAACGGAAAATCCACAAAGGAATGGGACAGAAACCGTATGCGCAGGGAAGCCGTTTCGGTCATCTATCAGAATTACAACCTGTTCCCTCTGCTTACTGTGGAGGAAAACATTCAATACCCTCTGGACATAAAGAAAATGCCCAAAAAAGAAGCGGCGCTTTTGGTGAAAGACGTTCGGGAGCGGGTGGAACTGCCTGCAGCCTATGACAAGCGTCTGCCCAGCCACCTTTCCGGAGGCGAACAGCAGCGGGTGGCCATTGCCCGTGCTTTGGCGCAGGGATGCAAAATCATTTTGGCCGATGAGCCTACGGGGAATCTGGACTCCACCAATACCGAGAACATCGTCAAGATTCTTTGCGGCCTGGCCCATGAGGATGGCTGCACCGTCATCATCGTCACCCACGACCCTGCCGTGGCGGAGCAGGCGGATATGGTTCTGCAAATGAAGGACGGCAGTTGGCTGTAAAAGAAGAGGCAAAGGACACCCTCAGCGTATTCACGTTCCGAGGGTGTTTGCATATGCAGGTATGGATTTTTACCTTCCTCTATGCTATGATGAAAGCACTGGGTATACCGTTTTAGACTTAAGGGAACAGCGAATGAGACTCGGAGGAAAGTATGAAGATAGAATTTGGAGACATCGTCCTGCGGGATATGATAGAGTCCGACATTGAGGACTATGTGCGTTGGTTCACAACGGAGCGGGAATGGGAAAACTGGGATGCGCCGTGGGAAAAAGAGGAAGCGGATGAGGAAGCGGAGCGTGCATCTTGGCGCAAATACTACGAATCCGTGAAAAATCTTTCCGAGGATGCTTGTCGCTGGAAGTTTGAAATTCAATGGCATGGCAGGCACATCGGCTGGTGCAGTTCCTACCGTATTGACGGGAAGTTTGAGTGGGTGGGCAAAATCCAAGAGGGGCAGACCGTCTATCGTGCCGTCGGTATTGACATTTGCGAACCCGACATATGGGGCGGCGGCATAGGCACAAACGCCCTTCGTGCCTTTATAAACTATTATTTTGATAAGGGCGAAAACGAACTTTATACACAAACCTGGTCCGGCAATGTGCGCATGATTCGCTGTGCCGAAAAGCTGGGCTTTACGGAATGCCATCGGGAAATCGATTTTCGTGAAGTGAACGGACAAAAATATGACGGACTGACCTTCAGATTGGAGAGAGTATGAAACTGATTCTCAGTTTTTCCGGCAGAGCCAAGGGGAACTGTGATTGTATTGCCGATTTCCTCTCCGAGAAAGGGGATCGGGTCGTGCATTTCAGAGAGCTGAACGTTCACGGGTGCTCCAACTGCTCTTACGAGTGCTTTGACGGGGCATGCAAGTATCGGAGCGACGACCTCTTTGCCCTGTATGAAAGCATGCTTTCCTTTGACAAGGTCGTTTTGATTGTCCCCATGTATTGCGGCCATCCGTCCTCCCTTTACTTTGTTTTCAACGAGCGGGGACAGGATTATTTCATGCATCGGGATACCTATGAGGCGATTGTAAAGAAGCTCTATATAATCGGCGTGTACGGCAGTGAGAAAGAGACGCCTGACTTTATTCCCTGCCTTTCAAAATGGTTTGAAGGGTTTCCGTACATAAACCGTGTGCTGGGAATTGAGCGGCATGTATACGGGCAGAAACTGCAGGACAGCATTCTAAACGTGGAAGAAGTGAAAGGGCAGATCAGGGCGTTTATGGAGGAGAACGGATGAAAGACATTCTTTTTAAAACCGACGGATACGTTTTCGATGTGAGAACCGTGGGCGTCTTGGTAAAGGACGGAAAGATTCTTGTTCAGCGGGACAAGGACGGAAAGGAATATGCCCTGCCCGGCGGTCATGTGAAGCTGGGAGAGACTCTGGCGGACGGCCTTGTGCGGGAGTACAGGGAGGAAACGGGGGCAGAGATTCACGTAGAGAATCTTCTCTGGACAGAAGAATGCTTCTGGGAGTGGAAGGGGAGGAAGGCACACAACCTTGCGTACTACTACCGAATTGAGTTGGCGGACGGTGCAGACATCCCCGATAGCGGAGAGTTTGTGTCCCATAAAGACAACTGCAACGTGGTGCTGGGCTGGATGCCCATAGAGAAGCTGGGGGAGATAATCATCTACCCGGAGTTCATCAAAGAAACCATACACCAGCTGGACGCCCCGCCACGGCACTTTGTTACGAGGGCATGAGTCATGAAAATTGCATTGGCATCGGCACCGGTTAAAAATCGGGATGTGTCTTTCAATCTGCAGGCTATGGAGGCGGTTATAGATTCCTGCAAGGAAAAGGCGGATGTAATCGTGTTCGGCGAGTCCGTTCTGCAGGGCTTTGACTGCTTGTGCTGGGAGTATGAGAAGGATAAAGCCATGGCGGTGCAGATAACGGACGCTCCCATTGCACGGATGCGGGCGGCGGCGCAAAAAGCTCACATGGCCGTGTCCTTCGGCTTTATCGAGGGGGCAGGAGAGTTTCTGTACAGCAGTCAGATTTTTATCGGTTCACAAGGGGAGATTGTAAACCTTTTTCATCGGGTCAGCGAAGGCTGGAAGGAGTTTGACAGAACGGACAGCCATTATAAGGAGGGGGAAGGCTTTACACGGTTTGCCTATGGCGGGAGAAGCTTTTCCGTCGGGCTGTGCGGGGATTTGTGGACGGAGGGAAGACCTGAGGAAATGGAATCCTTGCAGGCGGACATCGTCCTTTGGCCGGTTTGGTGCGATTATGCTGCGGAGGAATGGAACAGCACAGTTAAACAGGAGTATGCACAACAGGCGGCTTTGTGCGGACAAACTGTTTTGCTGGTTAATCCCTATTGCGCTGACAGAGCGGAAGACGAGCGCGCGGCTGGCGGTGCGGCCTGGTTTCGGGAAGGTGCTATTGTCAAAGAAACGCCTGCAGGGCATCCCGGATATCTGATTGCGGAAGTGTAAAGCGCCTTGCTCAAACCTGCATGAATAAGCGAAACAAAAACGTCCGAGAGAATGCTTCTTTCGGACGTTTTTTTGCTTGCTTTTGAAGACGGTTTACTTTTCCAGTACGGTTCTGCCCATGGAGATGACACGGGACAAACGGATGTCCTCGTCAAAGAGCAGGATGTCGGCATCCATGCCCGGCGCCAAAGTGCCTTTGCGGGTATCTGCGTGCACAATGCGGGCGGGCGTACGGGAGGCCATGACGACGGCTTCGTGGATGGGGACGCCGGCCAACTGCACCATGTTCCGCACCAGACGGTCCGTGGTGGCGATGGAGCCTGCAAAGGACTGCTTGTTCGGCAGCTTCATGACCCCGTCGTCCAGAATAATGTCCATGCCGTTGGACGGGGTTACCAGGTTGCCCTCTTCCAACTCAGTACCGGCGGTTTCCAGGGCATCCGTAATCAAGGCGATGCGGTCAGGCCCTTTGCACTTGTAAATCAGCCGCAGAAGGGAGGCTGGCAAATGCTTCCCGTCGGCAATGACCTGAGCGGCCAAATCGTCAAAATACAAGCCCGCTTCCACCACGCCGGCATACCGATAGGAATTCTTCCGATACATAAGGGAACAGCCGGAATACAGGTGGGTTACATCGCCGAAGCCGTGAAGCAGGGCTTCCTCCACCTGCTCAAAGCTGGCATTGGAGTGGGCGATGGAGGCCGCAATGCCCCTGCGCTTGAGCTCGTCCCCTAAGTCAAGGGCGCCTTCCCGTTCCACGGCCACACCCATCATGGCGATGCCGTCAGGCCAGACGGAAAGCAATTTCTCCCAATTTTCCGGGGAGGGGGAGAGAATGTATGCGGGGTTTTGGGCGCCGCACTGCTCCAAAGAGAGGAAGGGGCCTTCCAAATGAGCGCCCAAAATGGTGCTGTCCTTGCACAGCTTTTGAGCCGCCCGAATGTTTTCAATGGAGGAGGCCATAAGCGGAATGGCCGCCGTGGTGACCGTGGGGGCAATGGAAGTGGTGCCGTGAAGGGCGTGGGCACGGCACATCTTGACGATGTTCTCGGGAGAACTGCCGGTGCAGTCATAGCCGCCGCCTCCGTGAACGTGAATGTCTACAAAGCCGGGGGAGACGTACTGCCCTTTAGCGTCCAGCACTTGGGCCTGCTTATAGGATTCGGGAATCAGAGTTTCAGGCCATATGCCCTCAATCTTTTCTCCTTCAAAGCCCAAAGCATGGTTTTCAAGAGCCCCTCGGGGCGTGAGAATGCGTCCGTTTATAATCAGCGTCTTCATACAAATACAGCTCCTTGTTTTACAGCAGATACTTTCCTGCATCCCTATCGGTGTACAGACAGGCATGCTCCTGCTCCTTCAAAACGGTGGCGGGACAGGCGGTGGATACGGGGTCTTCCACGGTATGCTTTACGGCCTCGGCCTTGGTGGCGGCGGGGACGGAGCAGAACATATACCGAGCGGCACACAGACCGGGAATGGTTACGCTGAGAGCGTGGGTGGGTACCTGCTCCAAAGAGGCAAAGCAGCCGTCATGCACCTGCTGCATGCGGCAGATCTGCTCCAGCTCTACGACCTTGACGTACATTTTGTCTTCAAAGTCGGCCACAGGCGGATCGTTGAAGGCAATGTGGCCGTTTTCTCCGATGCCCAGAATGCACACGTCCAAGGGATGCGCCGCAAGAAGCTCATGATAGCGCACGGCTTCCTTCTCGGGATCCTCAGCATTCCCGTTAAGCAGGTTGACACTGCGAAAGGGCTTGGAATCAAAAATGGCACGGCGCAGGAAATTGCGGAACCCGGCGGGGTGGGATTCGTCCAGCCCCACATACTCATCCATATGGAAAGCGTTTATACGGCTCCAGTCAATATCGGGATCCTCCGCCAGAGCGGCCAAGGTCTCGTTCTGAGAAGGGGCGGCGGCAAACATCACGTTGACAACT
>CAZPCH010000019.1:0-9412 GCA_964585055.1 uncultured Christensenella sp.
GAGGGAGAGAAAAGCCCCTTGCGCACTTTTGCTCTTAAGTTAATGACATTGCCTTAAAAGGAGAGCCAAGGGTTATTAAAGGGGCTTTTCCCGATATATAAAAAGGGACGCAAAGCGTCCCTACATACACCCGTTCGAAGAACGGATTTCACATTGCGCAGCAATATTTCACATGGCTATGCCATATTTCACCCGCACTAAGTGCGGATTTCACTGCCGAAGGCTATCTACGCTACGGTTTCATCCGTAATGGTGTGCATGGCCTCTTCCATGGGCATGCCGTTTTGCACGGCCTGCTTTCTGGCGGCGTTCACCGCCTGAATGGTCTTGACTCTGTCCCCGTCCAGTTCATAGCCCTTCATGGCCCACAAAGTCAAAAGCCAGGCGCACATGGGCACCAAGCAGAACAGGGCGATGACCACCCAGTTCATCCCGGGCACAAAGGCCGTCTCCTTGGTGGGCAGATCCCGCACGCCGATAAACAGCAGGGCAATGGACACCACGGTGGCGGACAGGGAGGACACCAGCTTATCTACCAAGCTGAACAAAGTGCCCATGACCCCGGGAATAAACTTTCCGCTTCTGTAGTTCTCATAGTCGGCGCAGTCGGCCACCATGGGAATGGGCATGTCCGCCGTGGAATAGTAGGCGCCGTAGCCAACGCCAAAGAAGAGGATAAAGAGGATGGTATACAGGTTGATGCGCAGTCCCTGCTCGTTATACAGGCTCAAGTTCCATGCGGGATTTCCCTGCTTCCACAGCACCAAAAGCACAAAGACCCCCGTATAGCACAAGAGCGCCAGCTTCACATACTTCATCAAAGAGGCCTTCTGCCCCTTCTTCTGGGAGGTGCGCACGGTGAGCAGGAAGAAGGGCGCCGAGAACACATACCCCATGACCATCATGGGCAAATACAAGGTGTCATAGTTCCCCATCATGCAGGAGTAGAGCATAATCAGCACCGTCAGGTTGGTGGCAATGGACAGAGCCAGCTTGCAGCCGCCCCCAGCCACCATAAGCCGCTGGAGGGGCTTGTTGGCCTTGATGATATCGATGTACTCGGAGATCTTCACGTTCTCCTGCTTGCCGCCGCCGATGCCGAAGTACTTCTCGTTGTCCTTTTCCCAAATACCGATAACCGCCAGCGCCGTCAAAAGCATGGACACCACAATGCCCACGGGGGTCATAATGGCGAACCAATTGGCGTTATAGTCCCCGGCAAAGCCATCTCCCGCCAGAATGGGCCCGATAAACTGCATGACACCCATGCCGGCCAGAGAGCCGATGGTATTGAAGATGGTGAACAGGGGCCGCTGTTTAGGGTCGTTGGTAAGCACCGGCTGGGCGGAACGGGTGACGGAGGTCTGGAAGGTGTAGCCGATGACCCACACGGCATAGAGGAGGATAAAGGCCGTGTAGCGGGCCCACATCATGCCTTCGGGAATCAGGGGGGTCACGCAGTACAGCAGAATCACGGAGACCGCCATGATCAGATTGCCCAGCACCATAAAGGGGCGGAACTTGCCGAACTTGCCGTTGGTCTTGTCCATCATGGCGCCGATAATGGGGTCGGTAATGGCGTCAAAGACCCGCATGCCCGTGACCATCATGGAGGCAAAGACCATGCCCAGCCCCAGGACCTTGTTGCCGAAGGTGGCGATGTAGGACAGAATCAGCACATAGTACACGTTGGTGGCGCCGTTGTTCATGGGGAACAGGGCAAGCTGATACTTCTTCGCCCGATTCATTCCGTTGTTTTCACTCATGTTTCTTTCTCCTTTACTCTATACTCTGCCCCTTGCAGGCCTTTGGGGTCTTTTTTCCCTTACGTCCAGTTGCCGCCGCTGCCCCCGTCCTTACCTAAGCGGTAGGCGGGGTCGGGCTTGGGTGCATAGCGGATAAGCGCCTGGTCCCGGCAGTCCCCGGCGGCGGCCTCCAGCTTGACTTCTCCCTCCAAGGGCAGGGTGAAAAGGAAGACCTTGTCTCCCCTTTGGGTGCCCACTGCCTTTCCGTTTGCATACAGGGTCACCTCAGGCAAGTTGGAATACACCCGCACCGTGGTCACCTTCTCATGGCGGTTTACATAGCGGCGGCCGCAGATATGCACAAAGGGCTCTTTACTCCACCACGCTTTGTAGATATAGAAGCTGTCCTTTTTGACCTTGCGGTCAAAGGTCACCAGCCCCTTGTGGTTCATGCCCGGCTCACCCCCCTGATTGCGGGCGTCGGCCGCAAAATCAAACATGTTCCACAGATGGGTGGCCCACATAAAGGGACGCTTTTTAAAGAAGCGCAGCATGTACTCATTGTACTTGCACTGATACTCCTCGCTCTGATCCCCCCGCCTTGGGTGGGAGGAGTGAAGGTTAGGCATGCACTCACAGCCGTATTCGGAGTACCCCAGACAGCGGTTGGGGTATATCTTATGGAAGAAGTCCACCCACAGGTTGTTGAGGAACATCCCCGGCACATACCAGCCCAGATACAGATTCCAGGATACCAGATCGGACACCCTGTGGGCTACTTTGTCAAAGGGCGTACACACGGCGTAGCAGGCCAAGGTGGTCAAGCGGGTGCTGTCCATGCTGTGAATCAGCTCGTTCAGCTCCCGATGGTTGTCCAGCATGTCTTTTCTGTCCTTGGTGGAGATGGTAATCTCATTGGAAATGCCCCAGAAGCAGATGGAGGGGTGGTTGTAGTTCTGCACCACCAGTTCCCGCATCTGAGAGAGGGTGTTCTCCCGGCCATTGGGCATATGCTCGGAGATATAGGGAATCTCCGCCCAGACCACCATGCCGTAACGGTCGCACAGATCATAGAAATACTGGTCGTGCTGGTAGTGGGCAAGGCGGATGGTGTTGGCCCCCACCTCCCGAATGATCTCCATGTCCCTGTCGTGGTGCTCCTTTTGAAGGGCGTTGCCGATTCCCTTCCAGTCCTGATGGCGGCAGACCCCCCGCAGAGGGTAGCTTCTGCCGTTTAAGAAAAAGCCTTTTTGGGGATCTACGGAGAAGTACCGCACGCCGAAGGGGACGCGCACCGTATCCGTCACTTTCCCGTCCACCGTCAAAGACGCTTCACAGGTATAGAGGTAGGGGTCCTCCACGCCGTTCCACAGGTGGGCTTTGGGCAAGAGAATCTCCGTCTCCCTGCCCCGGCCTTGGGCGGCTATGCGTCCTTCTGCGTCCTTCAAGCAAAGGGATACCTCTCCCTGACAGTTTATAAAGGTGCGCACCTTTACAAGGGCGTCCTCCCCCTCCATTTGGGTGCTGACGGCAATGCCCCTGCCCCCGTAGTAGTCCATGTCAAAGTGATGCTTGTGGAGCACCACCAGCTTTACATCCCGATATATGCCTCCGTAGAAGGTAAAGTCCGCCTTCTGAGGGTACACACGGTCGTTGACGGAGTTGTCCGCCTCCACTACCAGGGTGTTCTCTGCCTGTATATACGCCGTAATGTCCTTGCGGAAGGTGGAGTATCCCCCGTCATGGGTCATGACCTCTCTGCCGTTTAAAAGCACCCGTGCGGAGGCGTTGACTCCGGCAAACTCCAGATACACGCACTCCTCCTCCCCAAAAGCAGGGGCGGCAAAGGTCTTTTCGTACACGCAGGTGCCCCGCCAGTAGTCGTTGCCCCCGTCCTGCCCGTCCTTGGCGTTCCAGGTGTGGGGGAGCGTAACCTCCTGCACCCTGCCGTCGGGGCCGGTAAACTTCCAGCCCTCGTGAAGATAGGTTTCTTTTCTCATGATTCTTCCCTTTCCCTCCCTATGCCTTGGGCTTTACGGGAGCCTGATGGGTATTCTTATACTGCTTGGAACGGCGAATCTGCCAGAGGATGCAAATCAGCCACGCAAGCCCGAAGACGATAGAGAACACATAGAGCATGGTGTGCCAAGGTGCCTGCACGGGCACTACCTCGTCATAAACCGTGACTCCGTTCATGGCACTGCTGTTGACCATGGTATATAGGTTATAGTGGCAGGCCTCCCGCAGGGCTTCGGCCACGGCGGCGTCCTGTCCTTTGGTTTCCATAAAGGACTTATACTGAAGCCCCGCCATGGCATCATAGAGGGTGGTGCCCGCCAAAGTGCCGTCGATGCCGTCCATGTAGGTATACATACTGGTGTTGTCGGAGATGTACATGCCGTGGTTGCCCCACTCACCCCGCAGTACCCCTTTGAGCAGTCCCTCGTGGGCGCCGTTCCAGATACAGCCCTGACGAGAGTAGGAGCTCATGATGCCGGCGGTGTCGTTGCTTTCCAAGGCGTACTGGAAGGCCTTCAAATAGATTTCCCGAATGGCCTGCTCATTGACCCAGGTGCAGATGCCGTCCCGCTTGGATTCGCTGTCGTTGAGGGCGCAGTGCTTGATCATCACATACACCCCCTTCTGCTGGATGGCCGTGACCTCCGCCTCGCAGAGCTTGCCTGCCAAGAACCCGTCCTCGGAGAAATACTCAAAGTTTCTGCCGCTGTAGGGGGTGCGGTGGTTGTTGGCCCCGGGGCCGTAGAGCCCCGCATAGCCGTTGGCCAAACAGTCCTCTCCAATCACCCGCCCCACTTCCGCAATCAGTTCCCGGTTCCATGTGGCGGCCATTACATCCTCGGAGGTAAAGCTGGCGGAGTCCAGAGCGCTGAGCAGGAGCATCCCCGTCAGCCCCTGAGGGCCGTTTTCATCGTGGGTGCCGGGCAGATCTATGGAGGCAACGGGCATGGTCACATGGAAGGCGTGTCCCACCAAGTAAGCCATCTCCTCAAAGGTCATCTGGTTTAAAAGCTGTTCCCAGCGGGGATCGTCAAAGGCCGCTCCCTTAAGTTCAATAAGCTTTAAGGTCTGCTCCGCCCCCATAAGGGGCATTTGGGCGCTGCCCTTTCCCTCATACCGCCGCAAGGCCAAATCCGCCGCCATGGTCTCTGTAATCTCCAGATCCACAGCCTTGGGGAAGGTGCCCGTCCAGTCGGAGCGGGTCAGGTATACCGCCTTCTGCCGCCCGCCGTCATAGAGGTTCAAGTCTGCATTGTCAAATTGATTGGTGATCACGCCGCCCTGAGGGCTGACGGCATAGGTCTCTGCATCCAAAGCAGGGTTATTATAGGTGAAGACCAGCTCGGCTCTGCCTGCATCGTCCATGACCCCCTGGGTGTTTTCGGGGGTGTACCCCTTGGCGGAGAGGATGTTGTTGACGGCGTCGTGGGCATTTTTCCCCACGGTCAAATAGTAGTCCCCCGCCTCCAGAATATAGGTCTTCTCCCCGTAGGCATCGTAGGAGGCCAGTTCCCGCCGCTCTACAAAAAGGCGCACCGTCTCCTGCTCCCCCGGGGCTAAGGTGCCGGTTTTCATAAAGCCCACCAGAGTGACGGCGGCCTTCTCAATGCCCATTTCCCGATCATAGTCCGTGTAGGGGCTCTGGGCGTAAATCTGCACCGTCTCCTTGGCGGCGTAGGTGTCCCCCGTGTTGGTGACGGTGAGGGAGATGTCAAAACAATCCGTGCCGGGGTTATACTTAACCTCATAGCCACTGTAGGCAAAGTCGGTATAGCTAAGGCCGAAGCCGAAGGGGTAGGCCACGTCGCCGCTGTAGTCATAGTCCCCGGCGTTTCCCGTGCCCATGACCCTGTCCTC
This sequence comes from uncultured Christensenella sp., assembly GCA_964585055.1. Lineage (GTDB taxonomy): Bacteria > Bacillota > Clostridia > Christensenellales > CAG-138 > RUG472. The sequence goes on from CAZPCH010000019.1 coordinate 5,622, forward strand.
GTAGCGGGTTTCGTAATATTTGTACCCCACATAAATGCCCTCGGCGTAGAGGACGTAGTGGGTGGTGTTGCTCTTAGGTGCGCTGAGGGTGACGGAATCGGCGTTGGTATACGTCCGTGCCCCCATGTTTTGGGCGGCGGGGCTGGTCAAATTGTCCAGGCAGAAGGTATCCGCCAGATGCCCGCTGGGGCTGACTTTTCCGCTAAGAAGGTTGGCCACCCCCAAAAGGCCGCTTTGACCCACGTCCCCAATCCACAGGCAGGCGTCCACCCCGTAGGCAGGGTCGTTGACAAAGTCCATCTCCAAGGCGTTGGCCGTGTTCAAAAGGACGATAATCTTCTTCAACGTCCCCCTTTGTTTCAGGGCGTTAAGCTGAACAAGGAGCGCCCGCTCCTCTGCATTTAAGCTCAGGTAGTTCCCCTCTAAGCCGTCACTGCAGGTGTCCACGGGCAAATCCGCCCCTTCGCCGCCTACACGGCCGAACATGACGATGGCGGCGTCCCCGTAGGCGGCCAGCTCCCCAAGAGCGCTTTCGTCATAGACCTCCCATGGCACCTCGTTGATGGCGTAGGTGCCGTAGCCCATTTGCGCCACGGATCTGCGGTAGGAGGCGCCCGCCCCGTTTACATAAAAGTCCCACAGACTGCCGTTGACCTTCAGGCCCGCCTGCTCCAAGGCGCCCTTCCAGGTTACCGCCGTGGCCGTGTCCACCGCCCCTGAGCCCGTGCCGCCGTACACGGGATCCACGCTGCCCGTGGAGAAGCAGCTTACCCCGCTGCCCTCGGCTAAAGGCAGGGCACCATTCTCGTTCTTCAGCAAAACGGCGCCCTCCTCCTCTAACTTTTGGCAGAGGAGGGCCCCGTAGGCACGCCGCTCCCCGTCGGAGGAAAAATCGGATTTAAAATATTCGGAGTCTATGGATGCAGACTTATCCCCCTGCTCCAGCTTGTAGTAGGGGCTTTCCGTCATCACATAGAAGGTCTGGTCAAAGAAGGTTACCAGCACCAGCATAAGAACCAACACCACCGTGAGAAATCCAAAAAGACCCGCCAGCAGCCGAGGGGCTCGGGTGGCTTTTTTCCATCCCTTTTTGTATTGCTTCTTTTGGGCTTTGTAGGCTTTTCGTGCAAGGGCTTCCATCATCTGTCTCCTCCGAATATGCAGTCCGTATGTAGATAACAGCAGGTGCTTCTGCCGTATGGGGGCTTGTGCCTATAATGCGGCCCTTTTAAAAACTTTCTCTGTATAAAATTGGTCTGCGTCAAAAAAACCGCAGGTGCAGGAAAACGGCAGGTGCCCGAAGCACCCCAAAGGGCGCTCCGAGCCGTGCCGTCTTTTCATTGGTAATGGGTTGCAATAGGTTCGCTGCTAAGACCGATTACTCGGCCACTTCGAAGGAACCGTCCTCCAGCAGGGTGTAGGTATAGCCGGCAGTGCCCATCATGGCGTTGTACATACCGCCGCCCTCGGAAATGGGCATCTCAATGGGGGTATCGCCGTTCATGGCCTTGCAGTAGCCGTAGCCGGGGTTGATGGTCAGGGTGTTGCCATCCAGGGTGTAGGTGCCGGCCATGTAGAAGTCGGCGGTGACGATGCTGGAATCCTTGGAGTCCAGAGCCTTCACGGTGATGACGTAGTTGTCTTCGTCCAGCAGGTAGATCTTCTTCCACTGGTTGACGGTCTCGGAGTTGAACTTGGCTTCTACGGTATACACCTTTACGCCGTTGTCCTCGGCCTTAGCGGCATTGCTGGCGCAGCCGACCATGCACAGAGCTGCCATAACGACAACCAGTACCAGAGTAATAACTTTCTTCATTTTGATTTCCTCCTCAAGGTTTTGTTGGTTCTTTTTTACCAATGAGTTTATATCAACAGGGGGAGGATGCTCCCCCTGCAGATACCTTTTGTTACGCCGCAGGGGCTTCCTTCTTTTCCTTCTTCTTGGTGACAACCGCCATGGTGACGCTGCCTGCAAGCCCCAGCACACCCACGATCATGACGCCGTAAATCAGTGCTCTCCACCAGGGCGTTACGGAAACGATGCGGCTGGTGGTGGACACGCCGTTCATGGCCGCAGAATTGGCCACGGTGTACAAAAGCCGATGGGTGGCCTGACGCATGGCCCAGGTCAGCTCCACATCCTGCTCTTCCTCCCACTTCAGGAGCTTATCCGACCAGGTGCCCTTGCCTTCGGCGGAGCAGTCCCAGGAATCCGTACCGGCCAGCACGCCCATCTTAATGTCGAAGGTCTTGCCGGTGTTGGAGTAGTCGGTCAGGGCAAAGCCCTTCATGCCCCACTCTTTTCTCAGCACGTTGGTCATGAGCCCCTCGTGGGCGCCTACCCACACCACGCCTACACGGCCGAAGGAGTTCATCACGTTCATGGCGCCGCCGTCTACCACCGCATGCTCAAAGGCGGGCAGATAGACCTCACGGATGGTCTGCTCGTTGGCAAAGATGCTGTAGCAGCGGCACTTGGTTTCGCTGTCGTTGAGAGCGAAGTGCTTGATGTATACATAGACGCCCTTGCTCTGAATGCCCTTGACCTCGGCGGCGGCAATCTTGCCCGCCAGGAAGCCGTCCTCGGAGTAATACTCAAAGTTGCGGCCGGAGTAGGGGCTGCGGTGGGTGTTCATGGCGGGGCCGTAGAGGCCTACAATGCCCAGTTCCACACCGTCTTCGCCAATCTGCCTGCCCACTTCCTCCATGAGCTCCACGTTCCAGCTGGCAGCCAGGATGTTTTCATCGGAGTAAGCCGACAAGGGCACGGAGTTGCCGAAGAGGTCGGTCAGCTTCTTGGTAAAGCCCTGAGGCCCGTTCTCGTCCACGGTTCTGGGCTTGGCTACGGAGGGCACCGCCTTGGTGCCGTGATAGCCCACGCCGATAAGCATGGCCATCTCCTCATAGGTGACCTGATCCAGCAGGGCGTCCCAAGCGGGGTCGTCATAGTCCTTGCCAATCATCTGCGCCAGGGTCATGGGGCCGGAAGCACCCATGGTGGGCATCTCACGATCGCTCTCCTGCTTCTTGTAGGTCTTCAGACCCGTCATCTCCGCCTTCAGACCTTCCGTCAGCTTCAGCACTGCGGGAGCCTGGGGGAAGGTGCCCGTCCAGTCGGAGCGGGACAGATAGGTAATGGCCTGCTCCCCGTTGTCCACAAGGTTCAAGTCCCCGTTGTCAAACTGGTTGGTAATGGGGTAGTTCTCTTCTCCGTCGTTGGACACGGCGTAGGTGGTGGTGTCCAGAGCGGGGTTATTCCACTTGTAGACCAACTCCTTATTGCCGGGAGCGGTCATTCTGCCTGCGTCTGCGCCCTTGGCGGCGAGCACGTTGTTCAAGGCGTTGTGGGCGTCGGTGCCCACGGCCAGATAGTAATCGCCCGCATCCAGAATGTAGGTCTTGGCGCCGTAAGCATCGTAGGTTTTCAGCTCTTCCTTGGGCACGTTGACGGTAACCGTCTCGGAAGCCCCGGGCTCCAGAAGGCCGGTCTTCGCAAAGCCGCACAGCTCGATGGCGGCCTTTTCAATGCGGTTTTCCTTATCGTAGTCCGTGTAGGGGGACTGGAAGTAGAGTTCCACAACCTCCTTGCCCGCCGTGTCCCCGGTGTTGGTGACGGTGACGGTGACGTCAAAGCTGTCTGCGTTCTCCGTCACGGAGAAGTCGGAATAGGCAAAGGCGGTGTAGCTCAGGCCGTAGCCGAAGGGATACTTTACATCGCTCAGGTAGTTGTAGTCCCCGTGGTTGCCCTGATTGAGCACATAGTCCTCGTACCGGGTTTCATAGTACCGGTA
>CAZPCH010000019.1:9422-11391 GCA_964585055.1 uncultured Christensenella sp.
GTGTTGCCGTCCAGACCCATGTCGAACATGAGGGTCTTGACCTCGTCATAGTTGGACCAGGTGTTGCCGTAAATATTTACATGGGCGGGAGAGGTGGTGTTGTCCACGCAGTAGGTGTCTACCAGACGGCCGCTGGGGTTATTGTTGCCCACCAGCAGATCGGAGACGCCGTACAGACCCACCACACCCGTGTAGCCAATCCACATGCAGGCGTCTACGCCCAGCTCGGGATCGTCCACAAAGTCGCACTCCATGGCGTTGGTGGAGTTCAAAAGGACGATGATCTTGTCAAAGCCGGCCGCCTGAATCTCCTTCAAAAGGGCCCGCTCCTGAATAGTCAGCTCCAGAGAGTTGCCGGAGCCGTCTACGGTTTCGGTGGAGTTCCCCTGCTGCTCGGTGGTGGCGGGCAGATCGTACATCTCGCCGCCCAGACGGGAGAAGACCACGATGGCCGCATCGTTATATTCGCCCAAGTCCGCCTTGGCCGCCTCCGTATACTCGCTCCAGGGAATCTCGTTGGCGGTGTACTCCCCCTTGGTGCCGCCGTCGCCGGTGCGGATGGAGTTGTCGCCCTTGCGGGGGTTGGTGGCGTAGGTTTCAATGTTGTCCAGATAGAACTGCCACATGGAGGGGTTTACCTCCACGCCTCTGGACTCCAGCGCTTCCTTAAAGGTGGGCGCTTCGGAGGCGTCGATGTCTGCAGAGCCGGTGCCGCAGACAATGGTGTTCACGCTGGAATGGCCGAACAGGGTGACCTTGGCCGTGGAGGCAATGGGCAGGGCCTTGTTCTCGTTCTTTAAAAGAACGGCTCCCTCCTCGGTCAAAGCCTCGGCGATGGCCTTGCCGGCCGCCTTGACTTCATCCTGAGAAGCGTAGTCGCTCTTAAAATACTCCGTATCGGAGGTATCGTTGGGATCGGCCTCCACGCGGGAGGTTTCCGTACCCAAAGCAATGTTGATTACCTGCTCATAGGAGACCGTCACAATGTAGGCGGCGACCATGAGGATCACCAGGAACAGTGAGACGGCAGAGGTAATGTACCATTTCTTGCATCTGTTTTTCTTTTTTTCTGCGCCGGTTTTCATTTTCTTCTCCCCTCGTCAGAATTCATGTTTATTGTAATATACAAACCCTTTTGCGAAAACAGACAAAAATAATTGTTGATTTTGTCGCTGAACACATTGTATAATTATCTTACAAAAAATTTTGCAGTTTGCCGCAAAAAAACATATATACTTTGCCATACCTGCGGGAAAACATGAAACGGAGAGATAGAACATGAAGCACAATCCCCAGCTTGTCCGCACGGAGCGGGCCATTACCAACGCCCTGATTCAGCTTCTTAAGCGCAAGCCCTTCGAAAAAATCACCGTGCAGGATATTCTGGACGAAACGCCGGTGACCCGTGCCACCTTTTACGCCCATTTTCGGGACAAGTACGAGGTGGCCGAGCGCATGCTGGAGCGGTTTATCCAGACCCGCAGTGAGATCCACAACGCCTTTTTGTCCTCCCCCGCCTCCCTGGACGCCCTGCTGAAAGGCTCCCGTTTGGGGAAGGACTTCACCGATGCTCTTATGAAAATTCACACGGAGAAGGTGGACTTTCGCAAGACCCTGGCCGAGGAGCTGGCCAAGGAGTATCGGGCCCAGTCCGCCAGCCCCACCCGGGACATTGAGGCGAAGATTTACGCCCAGGCCTATTTGGAGCTGTATCTGTCCATGTTCAATTCCGACACGGGGGAAGTGTCCGTGGACAAAACCTACCAGATGCTGGTGCCGGTAATCTTGAAGCTATTGAACATCAGCGGGGACAAGGAGGCCGAAGCCTTCCTCCTCCGCAGAGCGAGAGCGTGAGGCTTCGCAGTGAAATCCACGCAGAGCGTGGGTGAAATATGGCAAAGCCATGTGAAATCCGCCTTTCAGGCAGGTTTGGGAAGGGACGCAAGGCGTCCCTTTTATTCGCTTATCC
>CAZPCH010000020.1:0-11230 GCA_964585055.1 uncultured Christensenella sp.
TGTGGACGAGTTCACCGGCCGCCTTATGATCGGCCGCCGCTACTCCGAAGGCCTCCATCAGGCGCTGGAAGCAAAGGAAGGGGTCAAGGTGGAGAAGGAGAACAAGACGCTGGCCACCATCACCTTCCAGAACTACTTCCGCATGTTCCATAAGCTGGCGGGCATGACCGGTACCGCCAAGACGGAGGAGGACGAGTTCACCGCCATTTACGGGCTGGACGTGGTGGAAGTGCCCACCAACCGCCCCTGCATCCGTCAGGATATGGCAGACGTGGTCTTCACCACGGAGGCAGGCAAGTTCAGAGCCGTGGTGCAGGACATTCAGGAACGGCATAAGACCGGCCAGCCTTTGCTGGTGGGCACCATCTCCGTAGAAAAGAGCGAATACCTGTCCGCCATGCTCCAGCGCTGCGGCGTGCCCCATCAGGTGCTCAACGCCAAGTACCACGCCAAGGAGGCGCAGATTGTAGCCCAGGCGGGCAAACTGGGCGCCGTCACCATTGCCACCAACATGGCAGGCCGAGGCACGGACATCCTTTTGGGCGGCAACCCGGACTTTCTGGCACGGCAGGCCCTTATGCGGGACGGCTTGGAGGAGGATTTGATTGAGGAGGCCACGGGTCACGCCGAGACGGAAGACGAGGCCATTTTGACCGCCCGCAAAAAGTACGAGGAATATTATCAAAAGTTTAAGCAGGAAACCGATGCGGAGCATCAGAAGGTGGTGGAGCTGGGAGGCCTTATGATTTTGGGCACCGAGCGCCACGAAAGCCGCCGCATCGACAACCAGCTTCGAGGGCGTGCAGGCCGTCAGGGAGACCCCGGCGCCACCCGGTTCTATGTATCCCTGCAAGATGACCTTATGCGCCGCTTCGGAGGCGACAGGCTGGAAGGGCTTATGTCCAAGCTGAACCCCGGGGACGAGGTGCCCATTGAAAGCGGCGTGGTGACCAAGCAGATTGAGGCCGCCCAGAAGCGGGTGGAAATGTCCAACTTTGAGACCCGCAAGAACGTGCTGCGCTACGACGATGTAATGAACAAGCAGCGCTCCATCATCTACGGCCAGCGGCGGCAGGTGCTTATGGGAGAGGACATGCACCCCAGCTTTTTGGACATGATGCACACCGCTTTGGAAAGCATCCTGTCTGCCTACTGTCCTCAGGGCTCCAAGGCGGAGGATTGGAATCTGCTGGCGGTGTCCAGAGAGGTCTGCGAGCTGTGCGGACAGGAGCAAAGGGATCTCTTTGCCGATGTGCCCTTGAAGGGGCTGACGGAGAAAAAGGCGGCAGATATCTGCCAGGACTTTGTGAGCGCCTGCTTAGATAAAAAGGAAAAGGAACTGGCAGAGAACCATGTGGATCTGCGGGAGGTGGAGCGCATTGTGCTTCTTCGCTCCGTAGACAGCCATTGGATGGATCATATCGACGCCATGGATCAGCTTCGTCAGGGCATCGGTCTGCGTGCCTACGCCCAGAAGGATCCCGTGGTGGCCTATACCAACGAGGGCTTTGACATGTTTGACGCCATGGTCGGGGAGATTCGGGAGGAGGCCGTCCGCAGTCTCATGCGGGTGACCGTCCGCAAGGCCCCCATGGAGCGCAAGCAGGTGGCCAAACCCATTGCCCCCGGGGGAGACGGCCCCCGTATCCCCATGCGCAAGACCAGCGGGGCGAAGATCGGCCGCAACGACCCCTGCCCCTGCGGCAGCGGGAAGAAGTATAAGAACTGCTGCGGGCGCAGCACCAACTGAGGGAGGAACGTCATGTGCTGGCGGCCTTAGTACGATTCTGCCCCCTTTGACGGGGCTGCCTACCTGTCTCTTTTTCCCAACTTAGCGCAATACACGCCGCCCGGCGGCAGAACGGAGTAACAATATGGTTGTTTTGGATGAATATAAAATGACACTGGGCACCTTGAGCGAAACCCTGGCCAAGGCCAATGCCCAGATGAAGCCCGAGGAGCTTCGCACGGAGCTTAAGGAGCTGGAAGAGCAGATGTCTGCAGGGGACTTCTGGAACGATGTGGACAACGCCAACAAGATTACCCAGCGGGTAAAGGTTCTCAAGGACAAGCTGGACAGGCTGTCTAAGCTCAACACCCAGCGGGAGGACGTACAGGTGCTCATTGAGATGGCGGAGGAGGAGGGGGACGAAAGCCTTATCCCCGAAATCAAGAGCGAGCTTCTGGCTTTGCAGAAAAAGGTAGAGGCTTTGCGGCTGGAGATGCTCCTTAAGGGGCAGTACGATGCCTGCAACGCCGTCCTGTCCCTACACGCAGGCGCCGGCGGCACGGAGGCCCAGGATTGGACGGATATGCTCTACCGCATGTACTCCCGGTATTGCGATCGGCGGGGCTGGCAGGTGAAGGAGCTGGATCTGCTCCCCGGTGAAAACGCCGGGGTCAAGAGCGTGACCTTCGAGGTTATCGGCGAAAACGCCTACGGCTATCTTAAGGCGGAAAAGGGCGTCCACCGTCTGGTGCGCATCTCCCCCTTTGACGCCAACGCCCGCCGTCAGACCTCCTTCTCCTCTCTGGACGTCACCCCCATTTTCGACGACGACAGCAACGATGTAAAGATTGAGCCCGACGATATTCGGGTGGACACCTACCGCAGCGGCGGCGCAGGCGGCCAGAACGTAAACAAGGTTTCCTCCGCCATCCGCATTACCCACTTGCCTACGGGCATCGTGGTTCAGTGCCAGAACGAGCGCAGCCAGCTTCAAAACAAGGAAATGGCCATGCGCATCCTTCGGGGCCGTCTTTTGGAACTGCAGGAGCGGGAGCGTGAGGAGCAGATGGCGGCCATTAAGGGCGTCATGAAGAAGATTGAGTGGGGCAGCCAGATTCGCTCCTATGTCTTCCAGCCCTACACTCTGGTGAAGGATCACCGCACCGGCGTGGAAAACGGCAACATCCAGAGCGTCATGGACGGAGATCTGGACGCTTTCATCAGCGAGTATCTGGTGCAGTCCTGAGGTGCGGGTATGTCCTATAAAGTAAGCCGCACGGTGTACCAAGTCTGTTTGTGGACGGCCATTGCGCTGATCTGCGCCTCTTTGGTGCTGGAAAAGCGGTGGATGGCTTTTATCAGCATCGTTCTGTTGGTGGGCGGCGCCGCTCAGGGCATGGCCTTTTGCAAGTGCCCTGCCTGCGGCCGGTCTTTGCCCGTAAACAATAAGGCGGAGAAATGCCCTCAGTGCGGCGAAAAGCTGGACTGATGCAAAAACAAATTCTTTAAGGAGGCTCGGCCTCCTTTTTCTTTTTTATGGGCAAAAGGTTTTTAAAACGGGGAGAGGAATCATGCGCAAAAAGTGAATAAAATGCAAAGACTGCATTTTTTCATTAAAAAGGGAAGACAAAACGGTGCCTTTGTGGTATTATATATGCAACGGCAGGGAACTCTATATCGCCTTGCCGAGAAGGAGTGCAGCACATGAAAATCTCCATTACCGGGAAAAATCTGGAAGTCTCCGAGTACATGCGGGAAGTGGCCGAGAAAAAACTCAATAAACTCAGCCGCTATTTCCCTCAGGACACGGAAGCGCAGGTCACTCTCAGCGTGGAACGGAACCGGCACATTGTAGAGGTCACCATCCCCTACGAAGGCCGCATCCTTCGGGCGGAAGAAGTTTCCGGCGACATGTATGCGTCCCTGGACAGCGTGGGCAGCAAGCTGGAAAAGCAGGTGGAGCGCTACCGCACCCGTTTTGCACGGGCACAGCGGAACGGCAAAATGCCTGTGGAAGAGGTTGCCCCCGTACCCATGGAGGAGGATGAGGAGGAAGGCCCCCGCATCGTCCGCAACAAGAAGTTCGAAATCCGTCCTATGAGCGAAGAGGAAGCCATGCTCCAGATGGAAATGCTGGGACACAATTTCTTCGTCTTCGAAAACGCCGCCACCGGCCAGATCAACGTTCTGTATCTGCGCAAGGACGGCAACTACGGTCTCATCGAGCCTGCATAAGGGCCGGGGCTCCGGCCGAAAACAAACCAGCCAAACTTAAAAGTTTACATACGAAAAGACGGCATCTCTGCCGTCTTTTTCCTTTGCCTTTTTAACGCTTTTGGGAGCGGCGCCAGATCTTCTGCGCCTCTGCCTGGGCAATAAGCTCCTCCCTAAAGGCGGGGTGAGCCAGATTCACCAGCCTTTCCGCCCGCTCCCAGGTGGTAAGCCCCGCCAGGTTTGCAATGCCGTACTCCGTGACGATGTAGTAGGCCTGACTTCTGGGGGTGGTGACGATGTCCCCCCGAAGCTGGGGCACGATGCGGGAGCGCAAATTGCCGTTGCGGTCTTTGTAGGTGGAGGTCATGGCGATAAAGCCCTTGCCTCCCTTGCTTCTGGCGGCGCCGTCCATAAAGTCCAGCTGGCCGCCGGTGCCGCTGATGTGGCGGGTGCCGGAGCTTTCGGAGGACACCTGCCCGTAAAGATCCAGACAGATGCAGTTGTTGATGGCCACGATGTTGTCAATGCTGCCGATGACGGCGGGGTCGTTGACATACTCCAAAGGACAGGCGGCCAGCCCCGGGTTGTGATCCATCCACTCATACAGGCGCTTGCTGCCGAAGGCCATGCCCAGCATGCCCTTGTCCCGATGGAGGTTGTTGTAGCGGTGGGTCAGCTTTCCCGCCTCGAATAGATCCAGATATGCGTCGGAGCACAGCTCCGTGTGCATGCTCAAGTCCTTGATGTCGCTGTTGCAGAGCATGGAGCCCACGGAGTTGGGCAGAGCGCCGATGCCAAGCTGGAGGCAGGCGCCGTTTTGGATGTAGGGAACGATGCTGGCGGCAATCTGCTTCTCCGCTTCGCTGGGCTTGGCAATGGGCAGCTCGTAAATGGGGGGATGCTCTCCTTCCACAATGTAGTCTACATCGGAAATGTGAATCACTTCGTCAAAGCCGCCGCACAGCCAGGGCAGGCCTTCGTTGACCTCCACGATGACAATGTCCGCCTTGCGCAGAATCCCCCGAGCCACGCCCGTGGCGCAGGAGAGGTTGAAGTAGCCGTTTTTGTCCATGGGCGTGACGCTGACCATGGCCACGTTTACCGTGAGAAAGTGGGTGTAGTAGGGCACCACGTTGCGGAAGACCATGGGGCTGAAACTGCAAAGACCCTTGTCGCACAGGGCACGCTCGTAGGCGGAGCAGAACCAGGAGTTGTATACAAAATGAGCCCGCTCAGGGTCGCATTCCACAATCTCCATGGGCTGAAACATAAGGTTGCCCCGCACCTTTACATCCGTCAGCTCCTCCTTGCGGGCGGCCAAAGCCCGATCCAGCAGAAGGGGGAAGCCAAGCTGGGTTGTGTAATCCACCCAGTCCCCGCTTTTGACGCATTGCACCGCTTCCTCCGGGGTGCGCAGTTTGCTTTTGTACAGTGGGGCGTAGTCCATGGAATGTCCTCCTTGTGATATTGGCCTGCAGGGGCAGGCACTGTGTGCTTTCAGTATAGCATCCCGCCGGCTTGGGCGCAATCACTTCGCTGTTATATATAATATGGGCCGAGCGGGAAAACCCGCACGCAAAAAGGGACGGAGAGTCCGTCCCTTTAGAGGGTAAAAAAGTTCAGACCTGTTTCCTCTTATGCATAGCTCCCCTTGATGTTCAAGCAATGTCATTAACTTAAGGATTCGTTTTCTCTCCCGACCTCTGTGACTTCGGCTACCGTCTCAGTCACAATCCACCCTGACAACAGCTCACGGGGCTGTAGCCCAGATGGGGGCAAGGGATGCGAGCAACTTGCGCACCACGAAAGCCTCCCCTTGGTGAACAAGGGGGAATTGCGAAGCAATTCGCCCCGACCCCGAAGGGGACAAAACCCACCGGTGATGGGTTTTGAGGGGCTGGCTCGGAGCTTCAGCGGAGAGTCGGAGGGGATGAGAGAGCAGGTTTCCTTATCCCCTCAGAGTTACTCACTGCGTTCGTAACTCAGCTCCCCTTGCACATCAAGGAGAGCCATGCATTATAAGCACCTTGCATATCTAAAAGACTCCCTCTTGCAAGCGGAGACAAGTTGGAATTTTAAAGGGACGGAGATTCCGTCCCTTTGTCTTGTTTATCGTTCTGATTGCCTTTAGCTGCGCAGGGGGGCGCCGCTCTCCTTCAGGGCGTCGATGATGGCATCGAAGGCCTTGCGGATCTCCTCCTCCGTGAGGGTGTGGTCGGCAGAGCGCAGAGAGAAGCTGAAGGCCAGACTCTTCTTTCCTGCGGCCACGCCGATGCCCCGGTACACGTCAAAGAGGCGGATGTTCTCCACCAGCAGCTCCTGCTGGGCATTGCGGATGACGTCCATGCACTGGGCGGCTTCCCGCTCTTCCTCCACCACTACGGCTAAGTCCCGGTTTACCAAGGGGAAGCGGGGGATGGGAGCAAAGGTCAGCTCCTCCTTTTCCGTGGCGTGAATGGCCTCAAAGGACAATTCGCACAGATACACGGGCTGCTTAATGTCGAAGCCGGCGAGAACATCGGGGTGGAATTGTCCCATTTCGCCCAGCTTTACATCCCCGCTCCAAATCTCCGCCCCGCGGCCGGGCTGGTAGCAGGGGGAAGCCCCCTTCTTAAAGGATACATCGGGCACACGGAGTTTTTCCAGCAGAGTTTCCACCACGCCCTTGAGGGTGAAGAAGCTCTCCGCCTCTCCAAAGAAGGCCAGACCGATGTTCTTATGTTCCTCAGGCAGTTCTCCGCCCAGATCCAGATGGACGTTGCCCACCTCCATAAAGCGGCCGTAACCGGTCTTGCGGTTCAAATTCCGCGCTACGGAGTCCAGCATGCCCATGTACAAGGTGGTGCGCATGAGGCTCTGATCTTCGCCGAAGGGGTTCAGAAGCTTCACGGCCTTCTGCCGCACGTCCTCTGCCTCCAGATTCAGCTTTTTCAGGGCGGCGGGGCCGGTGAAGTTGTAGTTGTACATTTCCAAGCACCCGCAGCTTACAAGAATGTCCTTGATTCTGTCCTCCAGCAGGTACACGGGGGCGATGGCGCCCTGGAAGGTGTCGCCGTTCATAAGCACGGGGGGGATGTTCTCAAAGCCGTAGACCCGTCCCACCTCTTCGGCGATGTCGTGGTCGGCCTCAATGCCCGCTTCAATGTCCGTGCGGTAGTGGGGCAGTTCCACCTCCATGGTGTTCCCATGGCTGGTGCAGGCAAGGTGGATGGGGGCAAGGAGCTTGCCCATTTCCTCCCCGGTCAAATGGGTGTTCAAAAGACGGTTTACATGGTCGATGTCCACGCTGACCACCTGGGGCGCCAGGGGGCAATTGCACACATCCAGGGGCTCGCCGATGACCTTTCCTGCGTGGAGCTTGTCCATAAGCTCAATGCACCGCTCCAAAGCGAGGTAGGCATTGACCGGCTCCACGCCCTTTACGAAGCGGGCGGAAGCATCCGTGCTGTGGCGGAGCTTTTTGGCGGTGTGGCGGATGTTGCTGGCCTTAAAGACGGCGGACTCGAAGAACACGGCCTTGGTGTCGGGGGTGATCTCGCTGTTTAAGCCCCCCATGACCCCGGCTACGCCTACGCCTCTGGCAGGGTCGGCAATCAGGAGCATATCCTTGTCCATAATGCGCTCCTTGTTGTCCAGAGTGGTGACCTTTTCCCCGTCTTCGGCGTTGCGGACGATGATGTGCCCGTCGGTAATACAGCTTAAATCAAAGGCGTGCATGGGATGGCCGTACTCCATGAGCACATAGTTGGTGATGTCCACAATGTTGTTGATGGGGCGCATGCCCATCATGCGCAGGCGGCGCTGCATCCACACGGGGGCGGGCTCAATGACGATGTCCTTTACCACCCGGCCGCAGTACCGGGGGCACAGCTCCGCATTCTCCACGGTAACGGAAGCGTAGTCCTCCGCTCTGCCTTCCCCTGCAATGTGGGGGATGGTAGGCTCGGCCATGGTCTGTCCCAAGGCCGCCGCCGCTTCCCGGGCAAGGCCCAGAATGCTGTTGCAGTCGGGACGGTTGGGAAGGACGGAGAAGTCAAAGACCACATCGTCCCTGCCCAGAGCCTTGGCAATGTCCATGCCCAAGGGGGTATCTTCGGGCAGAATGAGGATGCCGTCCACCCCTGCCCCGGGGAACTCGGACTCGGTCAGATTGAACTCCTCTCCCGAGCAGAACATGCCGTAGCTTTCCACCCCGCGGATGTTGGCCACGGTGAACTCCTGAGACCCGATCTTCGCCCCTGCATAGGCTACGGGCACCACGGCGCCTTCAAAGACGTTCTTGGCGTTGGTGAGAATCTGGGCGGTCTTGTCCCCCAGATCCACCTGACAGACGGTGAGCTTGTTGGCGTTGGGATGGGGCTCCATTTTGAGAATCTTCCCCGTGATGACGCCGCTGACCTGAGAAAGCTCCTTTTCATAGCTCTCCAGCTCAAAGCCCCGCCACATCATTTTTTCGATGAACTCCTCATCGGTGACGTTAAAATCTACATAATCGCAAAGCCAGGATTTCGGTAAACGCATACTCTTGACCTCTCTTTCTCAGAACTGGCGCAGGAAGCGGGCATCGTTTTCGTACTCGTAGCGGATGTCCGTAATGCCGTATTTCAAGCTGGTGACCCGGTCTACACCGATGCCGAAGGCAAAGGCGCTCCACTCCTTGGGGTCAAGGCCGCAGTTCTCCAGCTCGTGGGGGTTGGTCATGCCGCAGCCCAGAATCTCAATCCAGCCCGTGCCCTTGCACACACGGCAGCCCTTGCCGCCGCAGATGGTGCAGCTCATGTCCAGCTCCGCAGAGGGCTCCGTAAAGGGGAAGTAGGAGGGGCGCAGACGGGTCTTTACGTTTTCGCCGAAGAGGGCCTTGATGAAGGTGTCCAAAGTCCCTTTCAGGTTGGCCAGATTCAGGTTTTTGTCCACCACAAAGCCCTCAATCTGCATGAACACGGGGCTGTGGGAGGCGTCCACCTCGTCCACACGGAATACCCGCCCCGGCATGAGGAAGCGGAAGGGGGGCTTAAAGGTTTTCAGCGCCCGAATCTCACAGGGAGAGGTGTGGGTGCGCAGAAGCACCTTGTCGTTGATGTAGAAGGTATCCTGCATGTCCCGGGCGGGGTGGTCAAGGGGCAGATTCAGCAGGGTGAAGTTGTTGTCGTCCAGCTCAATCTCAGGCCCGTCAAAGACCTGAAAGCCCATGCCCACCAACGCATTGCGGATGGTGCGGTAGGTCTGGGTCATGGGGTGCAGGCTCCCCAGAGGCTGGGGCACCACGCCGGGCTCCGTTACGTCCAGAGCCTCCTTCTTAAACTTCTCCTCCTGCGCCTTTTTGCGGAAGGCCGCCCGCCGTTCCTCCATGGCGGCGGAAAGTTCGCCCTTGATCTTGTTTACCTCTGCACCCATGCGGGCCCGCTCCTCCTTGGAGATCTGCCCCATGGTGCGCAAAATGGCGGTGAGCTCGCCGCTCTTGCCGAAAAGCTGCTGCTGAAGGTCGCTGAGCTCCTGCTCCTCCTTCAGGGCACTGAGCTTCTCCAAAGCCGCCGCCTTGATTTGTTCCAAACGATTGTCCATGCTGTCCTCCTTTTATGGTTATACATCGGTTGCTGTGCAGTCGGATGCTGTGGGCACATAAAAAGCGCCTCGCCCAAGGGACGAAGCGCTCGTGGTACCACCCTGTTTCGCTCGGAAAACTCCGAGCCTTACTCTCGGCTGTATCGGGCCGCCCCGTCGCCGGCTACTGCAATTTCCCCGGCGCCGCTCCCGGGTGAACCGGCTTCCCTTGCCTGCGCCCTCTCTCACCTTGCAGGGCTCTCTTTGGCAGACTTCCGGGGGCCTCTCCCGCTCACAGCGTTATATCCAAACTTGAATTATTTTATCACCCGTGCCCCACTGCCGTCAAGCACAATCTGCACCGTTCCCGCCTCTGCGGTGGAAATATAGGGAATATTTAAGGCTTCCAAGGCCGCAAGAACGGAGGGAGCGGGGTGTCCGTAGTCATTGCCTGCCCCTACGCTGATCAGAGCCAGCGCAGGGTCGGCCGCCAGCAGAAAAGCCTCGGAGGAAGAGGTGGAAGAGCCGTGATGCCCCAGCTTTATGGCGGAACAGCGGAGGGCGCTTAAAGGATATAGAGCCAGAAGAAGCTGCTCCGTGTCTACGGTAGCGTCGGCGCACAGAAGCAGACTGCTGTTTTCAAAGCGCACCTGCACCACGGCGGAGCCGTCATTTTCATCCCCCATAAAGCGGTCGGAGAAGGGGGAGAGCACCTCTATGGCGCATTCCTCGCTCCAGCTTGTCTCCATGCCCGCATAGAGTGCTTCCGCCGAAATGCGGCGGCGGGACAGAATCTGCTCCAAATTCCCGCTATAGGCGGATAAATCCCCCGTAAAGCAGACTTCCCCCACCTTCATCTTTTGCACCAGGGCGGCCGCTCCGCCTGCGTGATCCTCGTGGCAGTGGGTCAGCAACAGCAGATCCAGCTTCTTTATGTCAAGGGACTGCAGTGCTCCCAGAAGGGTTTCTGCCTTGTCGGCGCTGCCCGTGTCCACCAGCATGGTCTTTCCCTCGGGGGAAATAAGAAGCAGGGCATCCCCCTGCCCCACGTCCAGCATGTATACCGTGAGGGCGCCCTCTTGGGGCGGAGGAAGGAGGGAGCCTGCAGGGGAATCGGCGGCGTTCCCCTTGAGAATGTATAAAAGGCACCCGCCCAAAAGCAGGAGAAGCACCAGTCCTCCTACCAGCCAAAACTTTAAGGCCCCGCCGTTTTTCGTGCCCTTCATGCCTGTTTCCTCCTGCTTACTCCATAAACACGGCGGCGTACCAGTTGGGCAGCTCCTTTCCCTCTTTTGTGAGGGTGTACAGGGGCAAATCAAACTTTTTCACCGTGGCAAACACGTCCACCCCAATGCTGTGAAAGCCCGGCCTCGCCAGCTCCGGGTGAGGGCAGGGGGTGTTTACTGCGGCGCCGCAGGGGTCGCACAAATGGCAGTCGCTCAAAGACATGGCCCAGTAATACCCCTCACGGAAGGCCATAGCCTCCAGATCGTGGGTGATTTTTTGGGCAGAAAGGGGGTCGTGGGTGCGGACAATCAGCCCCCATTGATAGCGGCCGAACATCTCCCTGTACTGCTCCATGGAAATGCCCGTGCCGGAGGGGCAGGTGTAGTGCTTTCCCCACTGGGGACAGCCGAAGCGGCACTTGAGAAAGGAACGGCTGTCAAAGACGATGTCTTCTATGGAAAAGGCCACGGCGTCGGGGGCGCCCAGCCTCCGTGCTTCGTCTATAAAGGGTTGGGCTTT
>CAZPCH010000021.1:0-11210 GCA_964585055.1 uncultured Christensenella sp.
TCCAAAAGGGACTGGTGGGCGTGCTGGCCATGCATATCCACCAGCATTTCCCCCAGTTTTTTCAATTCCCCTGCGGTAACGAGGGTGCCGTTGATGCGGCAGAGATTCCGCCCGGACAGGTTCAGTTCCCGATACAGGACGATTTCCTCCCCCTCATACAATTCCCGCTCCTTTAAAAAGGCGGCGGCGGGGCTGTTTTCCCCGATGCGGAACCAGCCCTCGGCGGAGGCCTTTTGAGCCCCCGTACGGATGCTCTCCCGATTGGCTCTCTCTCCCAGCACAAAGCCTACGGCCTCAATGAGGATGGATTTGCCCGCTCCGGTCTCACCGGTAAGCGCAGAAAAACCCTCATGGAAATCTATGGTGAGAGAGTCCATGAGGGCAATATTGGTTACGACCAGCCTTTGCAGCATAAAATGCCTCTTACTTCATCATTTTCTGGAAGCGCTTGATAATCTCGGTGATGTTCTTGCCTTCCCGCACGGCTACGAAGATGGTGTTGTCGCCGGCAATGGACCCGGCGATTTCCGGCCACTTCAGAGAATCGATGGCTTCACCGGCCACGGATGCGCTGCCGGCGATGGTCTTGATGACGATGATGTTTCCCGCATTGGTGATGGACACCACGCAGTTGGAGAATAGGCGGATGAACCGCTCCTGCAGATCGCTTTCGGCCTTCTCCACGGTGGCATACTTGTAATTCCCCTCGGGGGTCAACACCTTAATCAGCCGCAGTTCCTTAATGTCTCTGGAAACGGTGGCCTGGGTTACCTGAAACCCCTGCTCCCCCAGCAAGCGTGCCAGTTCCTCTTGGGTCTCCACGTCCTGAGAGGTAATGATCTTAATAATCATGGCGTGTCGTTTGGTTTTCATTCTGTATCCTCTTCTAAAAAAAATTGTAGTTCAAATCAGGTCAGCCGCTGATGGATGCGGGCAAAAAGATTGCTGCGCCCAAAGCGGACAAAGGAAACGAAGGCCTCGGAGCCTGCCACCTCCAGCTTCGTGCCGGGATCCATGTAGGAAACCCGGTTTCCGTCAGCTACGGCCATGCAGGCATCGTCGGAAAAAAGCTCCACCCGGCTGGAAAAGGGTGCCACCACAGGCCGCATGTGCAGATTGTGGGGGCACACGGGGGTAATGACCAGAGCGTCTACCTCTCTCGTCAATACGGGCCCGCCGCAGGAAAGGGAATAGGCCGTGCTCCCCGTGGGGCCGGATACAATGACTCCGTCCCCGGAAACTACGCCCGCTTCCTCTCCGTCAATACGAATGTGGATGCGCGCCACCCCCGAAAGGGAGCGTTTATAGAGCAAAGCATCGTTGAGGCACAGGGCAGCCGGTTCCAGTTCCCCCTCCTGCCCCAGAAAACGGCAGCCCAGCAGCTTCCGCTTTTCCAAGGTATATTGTCCCTTCTTCAATGCTTCCAGTCCCGAAATAAAGGTCTCCTCGGTGCTTTCGGTCAAAAAGCCTACCGTCCCTCCGTGAATCCCCCACAGGGGCATTCCGGTTTGCAGAGAAAGGGGTACCTGCCTGAGCAGGGAGCCGTCGCCCCCCACTACGGTTAGAATCCCCTTGGGAGAGTCTTTTAGAACCTCCTCCAACAACGAAACTTCAAAACCCAAGGCCTTTGCCTGTCCCATGAGCCTGTTCATGAGATTCACGGCTTCTGCCCGCTGGGGATTTGCAGTAAAATACAGACGCACAACCATCACCGCCGGATGAATATAACAAGGATATTATACAGTCTTTGCAGGAAAAAAGCAAGGGATTTGTGAATATATTTTCACTCCTTTATGCAATGGCCGTGAGCCTGCTCCACTGCGTCCATCGCCTGTTTTAAGAGGGCTTCCCCTGAAAGCCTCTCCCCTGCCCCCTTTTCAAGAAACAGCAGAAACTCGATGTTGCCCTTGGGCCCCTTTATGGGAGAGAAGGACAGCCCCCGCACCCAATAGCCCAAATCCTGAGCAAACTGCATGCACATGGCGCAGACCCGGGCGTGAACCTTTTTGTCCCGCACCACGCCGTTTTTTCCGACCTCGCTCTTCCCTGCTTCAAACTGGGGCTTAATGAGGGCCACCGCCTGTCCTCCCTCCC
This sequence comes from uncultured Christensenella sp., assembly GCA_964585055.1. Classification (GTDB taxonomy): domain Bacteria; phylum Bacillota; class Clostridia; order Christensenellales; family CAG-138; genus RUG472. Next base: position 2,095 of record CAZPCH010000021.1, read on the forward strand.
GAAGGCAGAGAAGCAAAGGCGGCAGAATCAGCTTCAGGGAGATAAAGGACACGTCCATGGAGGCAAAGTCGAAGGGCTCCGAAAACCACCCCGGCTCCATATACCGAGCGTTGGCATGCTCCATAACCCGCACCCGAACGTCTTCCCTGAGCCTTTTGTCCAGTTGGCCGCAGCCTACGTCCAAGGCGCACACATGCTTGGCGCCGTGCTGGAGCATGCAGTCCGTAAAGCCTCCCGTAGAAGCGCCGATATCCAGACACGTCTTCCCCTCCAAATCAATGGGGAACACCTCCAAGGCCTTTTGCAGTTTCAGTCCTCCCCGACTTACAAAGGGCACGGGGTCGCTCTTAATCTCAATGAGGGTCTCTTCATTTACTTCCTCCCCCGCCTTGCGGGCAGGGCGGCCGTTGACCGTCACGCCTCCGGAGGCAATGAGGGCCTTGGCCTTTTCTCTGGAGGGAGCCAACCCCAGCTCCGTCATGCGCACGTCCAAGCGTACCTTCTCCACGGGTCTACTCCCCCTTTTCGGCTTCTTTTTTGACTTCTTCCATGGCTTCCTGCACCCTGCGGCGCAGGCTTTCATCGTCCAGAGAACACCAGCGTCTCTGCTCCTCCACCGTTCCCTGAGGCACGGCTTTGTCTCCCGTATTCAAGCACAGCACCCGTGCCTGGCGGCAGGCCATGGCCAAGGCCGCTCCCAAGGCAGGGGCGTTTTCCTCCACCACCACCAAACGGCGGCCGGGGGTGTCCAGTGCCTTCAGCATCTTTTCGTCCAGAGGCTTATAGAACCGGGCGCAGACAAGACCGCAGGGAAGCCCCGCCAAGGCTCTTTGACAGCACTCCGTCATAACCCCGGCGGCGATGACGGTTACGGGAGCCGCCTTCCAAATCTCTTTCCACCGTCCGTACTGCAAATCAACGGGAGCGCCGCTTGCGGGCAATGTGCCCCGATTATAGCGGATGGCCGCCGGTTCTCCCCGCTTTAAGGCCATTTCCAGCATGGCGGGAATCTCCTCCAAAGCGGCGGGGGCGTATATGCTCATGTTGGGCATGACCGACAGAAAGGCCGCATCAAACAGCCCCTGATGGGTTTCTCCGTCCTCCCCCACCAGCCCCGCTCTGTCTACGGCCAGCACTACGGGAAGCTTCTGCAGGCAAATATCGTGGAGCACCCCGTCCACGCTGCGCTGTAAAAAGGAGGAGTAAATGGCCGCCACAGGCTTTAGGCCCCCGGATGCCATACCCGCCGCCATGGTGACGGCGTGCTCCTCCGCAATGCCCACGTCAAAAAAGCGGTCGGGGTAAGCGGCGGCAAAGTCCTTCAGCCCCGTCCCCGCCGGCATGGCCGCCGTAACGGCGCAAAGCTTGGGCTCCTTGGCTCCCAGCTCCACCATGGCCTGTCCGAATGCCTCGGAACAGCTTGTCCGTCTGGAAGCGGGCACCTCTCCCGTAGACACCCGAAAGGGCGCCACCCCGTGGAATTTCTCCGGGTTCTCCTCGGAAAAGGTGTACCCCCGCCCCTTTTGGGTCAAGGCATGAACCAGCACGGGCTTGCCCAAAGCCTTCGCCTCCCCCAGAATGCGGATAAGGGCGTGAATGTCGTGGCCATCAATGGGCCCCAAATAGGTAAAGCCCATGTCCTCAAAGAAGGTGTTGGTCAGCACAAAGCGTTTGACTCTGTTCTTAAAGCTCTCCAAATGCTTGGAGCAGAAATTGCCGATTTTCCCCGTGTCCAGAGTCTTCACCACAAAGCGCTTAAAGCGGTTGTAGCCCTTGCTGGAGCGGAGCATGCTCAAATTTCGGCTCATGGCGCCTACGTTGGGGGCGATGGACATCTCGTTGTCGTTGAGCACCACCACCAGAGGGAGCTTGCTGTCCCCTGCATCGTCCAAGGCTTCGTAGGCAAGGCCCCCCGTAAGAGCACCGTCCCCAATCAAAGCGGCGGCTGCTCCCTTTTGCCCCTGCAGGGTCATGGCCCGCACCATGCCCAAGGCGGCGGATACGGAGGTGCTGGCGTGGCCGGTGTTAAAGCTGTCCCAAGGGCTTTCCTCCCTTTTGGGAAAGCCGGAAATCCCCCCTGCCTGCCGCAGGGTGGAAAAAGCCTCCCGCCGTCCGGTTAAAATCTTGTGGGCGTAGGCCTGATGCCCTACGTCAAAGACCAGCTTGTCCATTGGATCCCGATACACCCAGTGCAAAGCCACAATCAGCTCCACGGCGCCCAAGCTGGAAGCTAAATGTCCCCCGGTTCTTGACACGGTCTCCACCATGAACTCCCTGAGCTCAAAGCACAGCCGCTCCAATTCCTCCTCGGGAAGCGCCCACAGATCCTCTATTGCATTTATGGAAGGCAGAATACGGTAAATCATGCCTGTCTTGTCACCATCTTTTGCGCCAGTGTGCGCAGGTACTCTGCGCCATCATTTTCATACCCCTGCAGGCAGGCGCAGGCTTTTTCGCAATAGCTTTGGGCTTCTCTGAGAGCGCCTTCCTGCCCCAGCAGGGTCACATAGGTGAGCTTATGCTCCTTTTTGTCCTTCTCTTCGTCCAAAATATCGTCGGTAATCTGGAACAAGAGCCCCATGTCCCGGGCAAAGTCCCGCCAGCGGGGCAGTTCCTCCTCTGAAGCCCCTGCGGCTCTGGCTCCGGCCAGCACCGCCGCCCGAAAGAGGGCCCCGGTCTTGTACTCGTGGAGGGTTTCCAGAGTCTCCCGATTCTCCGTAGGCTGATTTAAGTCAAGACTCTGTCCCCGTGCCATGTCCATGGCGCCGTCAAAAATCTCTTTCTTTGCAAGTATATCCCCGGGAGCGGACAAAAGTACGCATCCCGCCAAGGTCAAAAGCCCGTCTCCCGCCAAAATGGCGTTGCCTTCCCCAAAGCGGATGTGACTTGCCGGCCGACCCCGCCGCATGGCATCGTTGTCCATGGCGGGCAGATCGTCATGGATGAGGGAGTAGGTGTGAATCATCTCCAAAGCGCAGGCAAGGGGCAGAGCCCCTTCCCAATCGCCCCCCAAGGTCTCGCACACCGCCAAACACATACAGGGGCGCACCCGCTTGCCTCCCGCCAGAAGGCTGTAGGCCATGGATTCCTGCAGAATGGGGGCCTCCCCTCCAAGGGTCATGTACCCCTGCAGAGCCGCCTCGATTCTGTCCGTATAGAGGCTCATGCTTCTTCTCCCTGCTTTAAACGCTCTTCAAAGGTCTTTAATTCCTTGTCGCACTGGGCATACAGATTCATGCCCTTTTCGTGAAGGGTCATCATCTCTTTCAAAGGGACATCCCCGCTTTCCAGACGCTGGATAATCTCTTCCAGTTCCTTTACTTTATCTTCAAAGCTCTTGGCTGCCATGTTCCTGCTCCTTCTTTCTCGTTTCTGATTTCTCCTGCACGGCGGCCTTCACCCAGCCGTCCGCCCAGCTTACCTGTATGATGCTGTCCATATTCACCCTTTGCACCGAGGTCAGCACATTGCCTTCCCCGTCGCTGATGATGGCATACCCTCGCTCCATAGCCTTTTGGGGGCTGACCCCCTCCAGCCGCAGTTTCATGCTTTCCAGCTTGTGTTTCTGCACCAGCAGTGCCTTTTCTCCCAAACGGGCCAAGGTCTCCCTGTCCGCATCCAGCCGCTGATGCTGCTGAGACAGCAGGTTCTCCATGCGGTACACGCCCCCTCGGGTCATAAGGTAGGTCAGATTCTTCCGCTTTTGCTCCGTCCCCCGCAATAAGGAACGCTCCAGCCGCTGTCGATCCTCCTGCAGCCGTTCCTCCAGAGCCCTCTGTTCCGGCACGGCCAGTTCCGCCGCCGCCGAGGGCGTAGGCGCCCGCAAATCGGCCACAAAGTCCGCAATGGAAAAGTCCGTCTCATGCCCCACCGCCGAAATAACAGGCAGGGTACACTCGTGGATGGCTTTTGCCACCGCAGGCTCGTTAAAGCACCAAAGATCCTCCATGGAGCCGCCCCCTCGTCCTACGATGAGCACGTCGCACCGCTTCTCTTCGTCGGCCTTACGGATGGCGGCGGCAATCTCCTCCGCCGCTCTCTCCCCCTGCACGGAAGCAGGATAAAGCAAAAGGGGCATGGCGGGGAACCGACGCCCCAGCACGTTTCTAATGTCCTGCAGTACGGCGCCCGTCTTGCTGGTGACCACCCCTACGGCACGGGGCAAAAAGGGAATGGGCTTTTTTAGGCTGCTGTCGAACCAGCCCTTGGCCTCCAGCTCCTGTTTATATGCCATAAACTTGGCAAAAAGCTGTCCGTCCCCGGTCTTTTCCATGGAGCGGACGTTGACTTGAAAGCTGCCGTCCCGCTCATACAGGGATGCGCTTCCCGAAAGCTGTACCTGCATGCCGTCCTTTGGAAAAAAGGTCAGCCGCAGGGCGTTGGGCTTAAACATCACACAGCGGACGGAGGCTTTATCGTCCTTCAAAGTAAAGTACAGGTGCCCGGAGATATGGCGCTTAAAGCCGCTGATCTCCCCGTTCACCCGCACGTCCCGCATGTTTTCGTCCCCTGTCAGCATGAGGGATACATACAGATTCAGTTCCGAAACGGAAAACACAGGCTTTAGTTCCATACCCCTGCCTCCATTCTTTCATAGGCCAAGGCGGCAATGCCCATGGCGTTGTCGCTTGAATACCGGCTCTCCCCAAAGTACAGGGGCATGGGGCACCGACATTGCACCAGCTCCCGCAAAAGCAGGCTGGAGGACACACCCCCGCACAGAAGGATGGGTCTTGCCCCCTGCTGTGCAAAGAGGTTGGTAAACAGCTTGTACAGGGTACGGCTTAACAGATCGTAGACCCCGTAGGCAATCTCCGCCTTCTCCTCCCCCTGATCCATGAGACGCCGGGCGGCGCTTTCTCCCCCGGAAAAGGAGCAATGGAGCCCCCGCACGGAGGCGGGAATGCGGATATCTTTGCGCACTGCCTGCCGTGCCAGCGCCTCCAAATGGGGGCCGCTGGGAAAACTGCAGTCTAAGGCCACGCCTACCCGATCCACCATCTGCCCGGCGTGCAGATCGTCGGCCTTGCCCAAGAGGGTGATTTCATAGGCACGGTCTCTGCGGGGCTTTACCAAAAGCAAATCGGAGGTGCCGCCCGACAGGTGCACGGCATAAAAGCCGTCCCCGTCCATGAGCTTTTCGTTGCCGATGAGAGCCGCCCGCACATGGCCGCTCTGGTGGTCAAGGGGCACAAGGGGCACCCTCAGCGCCGCCGCCAGCGCCCGCGCCTGCCCTGCTCCCGCCAAAAACACGGGCATGTAGGAATCCTCGGCATGAACGGGGGACAAGCTGACCCCTACGGCCGACACATCCTTCCCCTCCACCTGCTCAAAGAGGGATTCCAGAATGGGGGGAAGCTGGCGGGTATGCAAAAAAAGCCCCTCGGACTGCCTGAGCCCTCGACTGCCCTTTTCTACGGGCAGGAGTTTGCGGCCGTCAAACAGGGGTCCCTCCGCCGAAAAACAGGCGGCGGAGGTGGTATAACAGCTTGTGTCCAGGCCAATGGCAACGCCCATTATGCCCGAAGCTCCCGGGCGGCTGCGCCCAAAATGCAGTTGATAAAGCATTAGGACTTGTCCTCGCAGAAACTCTTGATCAGCTCCACCGCTTCATTTATGTAGGCGCCTACGGGAAATTCAGGCAGATACACCAGTTCATAGAGAGCCATGCGCAGCAAAATCAGCTCCACCTTCCCCAAGCGGCCGATGTTCCAGCCCTTGGAGTACTTGGAGATCAGCTCGTCCAGCTCCTGCTGATGCTGTTCCACACCGAAGACCTCATTTTCCAGGAACGTCTTGTCCCCGTTGGTCAGGCCGTCCATGGCTTCGGACTGCTCCAGCACCTCTTCCAAAGTCTCTTCTCCGCCCAAAGACCGGGCAAAGAGTATTTTCATGGCCACTTCTCTGGCCAAGGTTCGATTGCTTTTCATGATTATTTACTCCTTTTTTCCAAAGAGATTGCGGAAGAAAGCCTGCACCTCAGGCCAGCCTCCCTTATCCAGCAGATATCCGATTCCCCCTGCGGCGCCTACCAGCACCAGCAAAAGCAGGGTTCTGAAAAACCCGATGGTCAGCAGCAGCAGTCCCAGCACCAGCGCCCCGAGGACGCACACGGACAGCCAGCGATGCTCCTGAAACATTTTCTTAATCCATTCCATAAACCCCAATCTCCTTGTTCCTTACTTTACTCTGGGTGCGGCAATGGCCTTGGGCGTTCCGCCGTCCACGGAAGCGCTTTCCACCAGCACGGCAATCTCCGCCACCTTCACCCCGCAGATGCTCTCCAGATACCCTTTGATACTCTGCTGTACCTGAGACGCCAAAGCGGCCACTGGGGTGTCGGGCAGAATGGTCAGCCTTAACCCGATGGCCAGCTTGTCCTCAGCGGCCATGGACACGGTGACCTTGCATCCCTTTACCTCCGGCCGCATGGCCATCTGGCGGCGGACAACGCCCTCCACGGCGCCGAAGGTCATGTAGGAGGCCCCCATCTCCGTGGTCTGCACCAGAATCCCGGCGGCAGGCTTTTCTTTCTTAAAGACAACAAAAAACATCCTGACGGAAACAAGCACAAGCACCGCAGCCAGGATGACAAAAAACAGTGCGCCGCCATTGCCGAGGCTCTGCATATGAAATCCCCAGTCCAAAGCGCACATGGCCAATATGACCCCTGCCAGCAGAGACGCCGCAGACAGCGCCCCCAGCAGTATCTTATCAAAGAGCTTCATGGTATTCTCCTTTTGTGTGAAGAACAGGGCCCCGCCCCAAATGCGGAGCCCCGTCCCTTGCTTTTTACTTTACCCGAGGTGCCGGTGCTTCGGGAGCGGGGGCAGCGGGGGCTTCGGCCTTTTTGACCGGCTCAAAGTAAATGGAGCTGACGGCCACGTTGACCTCCACCACCTTAAGACCCGTCATGGTCTCAATGGCGTCACGAACCTCCTGCTGAACCTTTCTGGCCACATCCTGAATCCGATAGCCGTACTTAATGATCAGGCTCAAATCCACGGCGCACTCCTGGGTGCCTACTTCCACCCGAATGCCCTTGGTGTAGCTCTTTTTGCCGAACTTCTCCGTAAGGCCGTCCATGGCCGTGCCGCTCATGGCATGCACGCCTTCCACGTCCCCGGCGGCCAAGGAAGCGATGGTAGCCACCACGTCCTCTGCAAATACGACTTTACCGCCCTGATTGCTTTCCACGTTCAGTTCTCTCTCGTCCATATATATAGCCTCCTTCTGAGATTTTGCCCAGTATTTTCTATAGTATATCAGCCCTGACGCCAAAAGGCAACCACAAATCCTGTCTCAGGCGGTACGAAAACAAAATCCTCCTTTTTACGGTGCCAAAGACACCTTCACGTCCTGAGCAGACTTCCCCGTTGCCCGCAGCACGATGTCCAAAATCTGAGCCACCTGCTCGTCGCTGAGGGTTTCTTCCCCTACGATGACGTTGACGGCGCCGTTGTGCATGGACACGATGACGTCCTCAAAGCCCTTGGCCTTAATGAGATTTTCGGAATTGAGCTCCGCCTCCATGCAGGAAATAAGATCCAGCTTCTGCTGCTGGGCATCGGACAGGGTGTCTTCGTCCGCTCCCTGGGCTACAATGGCGTCCAGGTAAGCCAGCTCCTCCGTGCGCACCACGTCCCGTTCCTCCCTGTATGCTTCAAAGAACCCTGCCCCCGTACTAAGAGACGACACGCTGGCCACCTTCTCGCTCCCTTCCTTCTCCGTCTTTTCCTGCCCGCCAGCGTCCATAATCAGATTTACCGCCACGGCGCCTCCCAGCAGTATGCCCACCGCCGCCAAAGTCAAAACCCGCCTGTTCAGCAGCCGCTTCCAGTTTTTCAGTGAAATGTACTTCATGTGTATCCTCCTTTTGTTTTCCCTTGGGTGGTCAATAGAGTTTATGAGCCGTATCCCATTTCAAACACTTCTATCCTGTCTAAAGATACCCCCGTCACCGCCATGACCGCCCGCTGGAGGTTCAAGCGCACGGAGGGATCGCCCGCCCCCTCCGCCACCACCAGCACCCCTCGGATTCTGGGCTCCTTTTCATACAGCACTATGGCTTGCTGTCCTTCTTCCGTGGTCACCGTAGCAGGCTGCACCGTCTCCCGCTTTTGGCTGGAGGAGGCTCCCTCCCCGCCGCTGATGCTTTCGTCCGTGGTGCTCACCGTAGCCGTCACTTTCTCCTCCCCGGTTTCATAGGTAATAAGCACCCGCACCTGCCCCGCTCCCCGAATATCCCCCAAGGCCTCCGACAACCGCTCCTCCAGTCCCTTGCTTTGCATCTGCTCCGCCGCCCCGTTTGTCTTTTTTGCCTCCCCGCTGTTTTCCCAAGCGTACAGCACTATCAAAAGGACAAAGAGCCCTCCGTACACCGCCAGCAGTTTTTTCTTTCCCAGCCCCGCCAGTGCTTTTTGCACCTTTTCAAAAAGGCTTTCCTTCCCTTTCTCCATATCGGTTCCCTCTCTCAGCACAATTCCTCCAGCACCAGCTTCAGTCCTCGGCACAAAAGCACCCACTCTAAGCCCCGCCGCCCCCAGCGGCCGCAATCGCCCTCCAAAAGGCTCTTCTTCATCAGCCAGGTTATAAGCCCCATGGCTAAAAATCTCCCTGCAATTCTCATCCCATTCTCAGCCCGCCCAAGGCCGTATGCAGGCACACCGCTCCCATGGCCGCCCCTGCAATCAAAAAGCTGGCCAGCAGCGACAGCATCCTCTGCAGGCTTCCGCACACGGGCGTCAGTTCCCCGCCGCCCAAGGCCCCTGCAAAAGCACCTGCGCTCTTTAAGGCCAGAGACTGCAGAAGCAATGTCAGCGCCGGAGACAGCACCCCCAAGCCCAACAACAGCACCGCCGCCGTGCCCATCCCTCCTTTCACTGCGCCCAAGCAGGCCGCCACCGCCTCCATGGAGTCGGACACCAGCCCGCCCAAAGCAGGAAGGGATCCCGCCGCCGCCTTGCCCGTGCGCAGGAGCACTCCGTCTGCCGCCGCCGCACTTCCGTTGGTCAGGGCGCTGACCGCCATATATAAGAGGCTCACCAATTTTAGTCCTCCTCGGCATAGGGTCTCTCCCAACTGAGACAGGCCGTACAGCACCCCCTTGTCCCCCG